>JAYUUU010000521.1:0-1547 GCA_043754395.1 Vicinamibacteria bacterium | reverse complement strand
GACGGCGCCGACATGCCTATGTAAGGCGGCTCGGGCGGCCCCGGACTCTCGGGATCGCCGCGATCGCCTCAAGGGGGCGCGGACTCGACGTCGTTGTCGACTCCGCGCCTCTCGTTTTTTAGGGGTGCCGCGATACCGTCTCCAGGGGCGGCGCGCGCGTCCCATAGAGAGGTTCCTTTCAATTCGATGACCATGAAGTTCCAGAAGACGCTCGTTGCGATCGCGGCCCTCGCTCTCTCGGCAGGTGCTGGCGGTGTGCCCCTGCGAGGGGCCTTTGCCGCATCAGCGGCGCCGACTGTCCCGATACCGATGCAGTTCAAGGCGATCGGCCCGCAAGGCGGCGACGTACGGTCCCTGGTGCGAGACCCAAGTGACCCGCGCCGTGTCTACGCGGGGACGGTTGACGGCATCCTCTACGCTTCGTCGAACTCGGGGGCCTCGTGGACGCGGCTCGACCCGGGCTTTCCTCTTCGCGGCGCGAGCCTCGACGAAATGCTCGTCACCGAGACGGGAGAAATTTTCGCTGCTTTCTGGAAGATCGATGGCACCGGCGGGGGCGTCGCGAAGAGTTCCGACCGCGGCGTCTCGTTCCGGATCATCGGCGCTGGACTTGAACGCGAAGCGGTTCGCGGCCTGGCCCGGTCGGCCTCCAATCCCAGGGTCTTCGCGGTGGTCACGAGCGAAGGCGTCTTCCGCTCGTCGGATGGAGCGGAAACCTTCTCGCGCATCTCACCGCGCGAGCACACGTCACTCAAACTCGTGGGCTCGGTCGCGATAGACCCGAGGAACGAGGCGAGCATCATGGTCGGAACCGCGCGGCTTGCCTGGCGCACCGACAACGCCGGCCGAAGCTGGCGACCGATCCAGCAGGGAATGATCAACGACTCCGATGTGATGACCCTGACCCTCGATAGGCGGGAGCCTTCCACGGTTTTTGCGACGGCCTGCACGGGCATCTGGAGATCGAAGAACGCGGGACTCTCGTGGACGAAAGTCCTGGGCATTCCTTCGGTCAGCCGACGGACGCGCGCGTTCGCGCAGGACCTCAATCGGCCGGACACTTTCTATGCGGGCACCACCGACGGCGTCTACATCAGCGAGGACGATGCGAAGTCGTTCTCGCGGACCACGAGCCCAGGTCTTGTCGTGAACGCTCTCATCTCGCTGGGCGGCGGGCGTGTGATCGCGGGGGTCGAAGGCGAGGGCATGCTCGTCTCCTCCGACTTTGGCCGCACCTGGCAGGGGTCAAACGACGGTTTTCGCGAGCGACTCGTGCGTCAGATTCTTCCCGACGAGCGCCGCAACCGGGTTCTCGCCCTGACCGGCGCCGATGGCCCGAAGAACAGCGCGCTCTTCGAACTCGACCGGAGTCTCGATCTCTGGCGGCGCGTCGAGCTTCCGGACGGCCGCGAAATCCGCACGGTTGGGCTCTACGACGATGGCACGATGATCGTGGGCACGGATGACGGTGTCTTCCAGGGAACTCCTCAAGGCCCGCCGTGGACGCGGAGACCGCTTCTCATCAGCGGCGCGGACCCGCACCCGCA
>JAYUUU010000520.1:0-7215 GCA_043754395.1 Vicinamibacteria bacterium | reverse complement strand
GTCTGGCGAGGCTGGACGCGATGGTGGCGGGCTCGATCTTCGCCCACGGCGTCCACCTCACGAGGGACGAGGTCATGGCCTGCGATGCCGCGGCCATATGGCTGGTCCAGAACCCGCGATCGAACCGCGGCAACCGCGTCGGGTACCCGCTGACCCTCTCGGCGTCGAGTCGCGTCGCTCTGGGCACCGACGGTTACCCCTCCGCGATGGAAGACGAGCGCCGCTCTCTCTTCGAGGAGTCAACCATCAGCGGTGACGATCCGACCCGGGTCGCCGCCCGACCGGCCGCTGGTGCGACGCTTCTGGCCGAACGATTCGGAGGTCCCATCGTGCCGCCATCCGTCCCGGCGCGCGCACGCGCGACCGCGCTGCTCGATGACATTCGCGGGCGCGCCCAGTCCCAGGCGGATGCGCTGTGGGACCGCATGCGCCGCCTTTAGCAGCCCGTGGTGAAAGTCGGCCTGCATTCGACGAACGCTGCTTCCCGGCTGGACTGCGTTGCTCGTCACCGCAATATTCCCGATATTGAGGCTCCTCGGCGCCTTGCCAGACGGGCGCATCGCTCGTCTCGGTGCTACGGCGGACTTTCACCACCGACTGCTAGTAGCCGAGGACCTCGACGAAACGCTCGGCGAGTCTTTTCTCGACCTCGGCCATCTCCACTTCGGTTCCGAGGAGCTTCGACAAAGAGGTGACCCCCTGGTCGCGTAGGCCACAGGGCACGATGACGTCAAACCCGGTCAGTTTCGTGTTCACGTTGAATGCGAAACCGTGCGAGGTAACCCAAGCCGAGATGCGCACTCCTATCGCGCCGATCTTGTTGTCGCCCACGAAGGCGCCGCTCTTGCCGGAGATCCGCCGGCCCACAAAACCATAGTCGCCGCAGACCCGGATCATTACTTCCTCGAGGTCGCGCACATAGCGGTGGACGTCGCGCCGATCTTCGGGGATCTCGACGATCGGGTAGCCAACCACCTGGCCCGGGCCGTGATAGGTCACGTCGCCGCCACGGCCGACGTCGAAGAGATCGATCCCGCGAGCCTTGAGCAGCTCCTCGGAGATAAGGAGATTCTCGGTTCGCGCGTTGCGACCGCGGGTCACCACGGGGTCGTGCTCCAGAAGGAGCAGCGTGTCGGCCGCGGCCCCGCGCTTGCGCTCTTCGACGAGGCGCTCCTGAAGGGCCAGGCCCTCCGCGTACGAGACTCTTCCGAGTCTCTTGATGTCGAGTGTTCTCGTACTAGAGCGCCGACTCGTCGAAGTTCTGCATGGCGTTCTTGAAGTGGGCCATGAACTTGTCGGCCTCCGATCCGTCGATGATCCGGTGGTCGAAGGTCAGGCAGAAATACGCCATGGTGCGAATGGCGATTGCGTCCTCACGGACGACCGGCCGCTTTTCAATCGTGCCCACGCCGAGGATGGCGACCTGCGGCTGGTTGATGATCGGCGTGCCGAAGAGCGACCCGAACGAGCCAGGGTTCGTGATCGTGAAAGTTCCGCCCTGGACTTCATCCACCTTGAGCTTCTTGGCGCGTGCGCGTTCGCCGAGGTCGTTCACGATCCGGGCGAGGCCGAGAATGTTCTTTTCGTCGGCGGCGTGGATGACCGGGACAATAAGTCCCCAATCAAGGGCCACGGCCATGCCGATGTTGATGTCGCGGTGATAGACGATGGTGTCGCCGTCCACCTTGGAATTCAAGATGGGGAACGCCTTCAAGGCGTCGATCGTGGCCTTCACGATGAACGGTGTGTAGGTCAGCTTGACCCCGCTCCGCTCCTCATAGGCCTGCTTGTACTTCGACCGCAGGCTCGCGACCCGCGTCATGTCGACTTCCCAAACCGTCGAAACATGAGCCGAGGTGCGCTTCGACATGACCATGTGTTCCGCGGTCTTCTTGCGGATCGGCGACATCGGAACGACTTCGACGCGGCCTCCGCCCTTGGGGGGGGCGATAGGGCCGGTCTGCGAGGAAGGCGGAGGCGCAACCGGGGCTGCGGCAGGGACAGAAACCGGGGCAGGTGCCGCAACGGCCGCTGGTGCGCCTGGGAGCGTGCTGAAGCGCATGGTGCTCGAGTCGGGTTCGGCGACCATTGGAGTCACCGAAGGAATCCGAGGAACCGGGGGAGGCACCACCGGCGGGCGAACTGGTGCGGGCGCGGGTGAGGGTGAGGGTGAGGCAACGGGTGCTGAGGCGGGGGCTGGCGCCACCGCAGCCGGGACATCGCGCCGGGCAGCAGCACCTTTGCGCGACTCAACGTAGGAGAGGATGTCCTCGCGGGTTACCCGACCGCCGAGACCCGTTCCCGGAACCTCGTTGATATCAACGCCGTACTCTTGTGCGATCTTGCGCACCACGGGGGAGCTGCGGGCCATGCGGAGTTCGCCGGTGGTCATGCCTTCGCGCGGACGCTCGGGGACAAAGTTGGAACCGGAGAACGTCGGAGCCGCGGGGGCGACGGGAGCGGGCGCGGCAACGGGCGCTGGAGCCGGCGGCTGCGCGGGTGCCGGTGCCGGCACCGGGGGACGCGGCGGGGCGAGGGGTGCCGCGGCTTGAGCCTGAGCCGGAGGTGGAGCGGGTGGTGCGGGAGCAGCTGCTGGCGCCGGAGCGGCAGGGGCGGCGACCGCGGTCCCCGCGACACCGATGCGGCCGACGATTGTGCCTACTTCGACCGTGGTTCCGGGTTGGATGAGGATTTCCGTCAGGACGCCCGCGATGGGTGCGGGAATCTCCGCGTCGACTTTGTCCGTGGAGATCTCAAAAAGTGGCTCATCCCGCTTCACGGAATCGCCAATTTTTTTGAGCCACTTGGTGACAGTGCCTTCCGCGATGGATTCGCCCATCTGCGGCATGATCACGTCGGTCATTGTTACCTCACACGGAGAAGAAGGAATCGGGACTGCATAGTCTAGCTTTAAGACGTGTCCGGCCTCAGTACATGGCGAGCGCGCGGATGGCCTCAGCGATCTTCGAGGCGTTCGGCAGGAAGAAGTCCTCGAGCGGCGGCGAGTAAGGGACGGGCGTATCCGGCGGCGCCACCCGGACGATCGGCGCGTCGAGATGGAGAAAGGCGTGTTCGGCGATGAGGGCCGCGATCTCGCCGCCAGGACCTCCGGTTCGCGTGGCTTCATGGACGATCAAGGCGCGTCCGGTCTTCTTGACCGTTTCGAGAATCCGCGGTCGATCCAGAGGGAGCAAAGTGCGAAGGTCAAGAACTTCCACACTCACGCCCTCCGCGGCCACGATTTCGGCCGCCTCGAGCGAGGAATAAACCATGGCCCCGTACGTGAGGATCGAAACGTCGTCACCGGCGCGCGCGATCCGCGCCTCGCCGATGGGTGTTTCGTAGTCGCCTTCCGGGACTTCTTCCTTGATGCGGCGGTAGAGGTATTTGTGCTCGAGGAAGAGCACGGGATCCGGGTCGCGGATAGCGGCGATCATCAGGCCCTTGGCGTCCACCGCGGTGGCGGGCACCACGATCTTCAACCCCGGCACGTTCATGAAGTACGACTCGGGGTTTTGCGAGTGGAAGGGCCCACCGTGAACGCCGCCGCCCGAGGGGCCACGGATCACGATCGGAACACCTCCGCCCCAGCGGTATCGGCTTTTCGCCGCGTAGTTCACGATCTGATTGAAGCCGCAGGCAATGAAGTCGATGAACTGGAGTTCGGCGATTGGCCGCATGCCGAAAAGGGAGGCCCCGATGGCCGCGCCGATGAGGCCGGTTTCCGAAATCGGGGTATCGATGATTCGCTCCGGTCCGAACTTTTCGAGGAACCCCTGGGTCACTCGGAAAGCGCCGCCATAGGCGCCCACGTCCTCGCCGAGGATAAAGACACGCGAGTCGCGCATCATCTCCTGCTCCATGGCCTGGCGGATGGCTTCGAGGTAGGTGAGAACCGCCATCAGTCCTTTGATGCCCGTGCCTGTCGCGCTTTGAGGACGATCTGCGGTGTGGGGTCTTCGGCTGTAGCACCGAAGTAGACGTCGGTGAGCCCGGAATCCGCTGGAGGCATGGGCGAGGCTTCGGCACTTGCGAGTTCGGTGACGAGTTCCCCCTCGACCCGCGTGGCAATCGAAGCGAGATCGCCCGCGGCAACGCCGTTGCCGAGCAGAAACGTCTCAAAGAGGGCGATGGGGTCGCGCTGGGCCCAGCGGTCCACCTGCTCCTGGGGCACGTACTTCATGTCGTCGTGCTCGGCATGACCCTTCATCCGCATGGTCACGGCTTCGATCAGGGTGGGCCCAAGACCTTGCCGAGCCCGCTGCACCGCCGCGCGAGTCGCGTCGTACACCGCAAGAATGTCATTGCCATCGATCTGCTCGCCGAAGCATCCATAGGCCTTCGCGCGATCCACGAAACGCGTGTTCGCCGTTTGTTTCGTGGTCGGCGTCGAATACGCCCAGCCGTTGTTCTCCACGATGAGGACAAGAGGCGCCTTCTGCACGCAGGCGAAGTTCAGACCCTCATGAAAGGCGCCGGTGGAGGTTCCGCCATCGCCGATCCACGTGAGTGCGACGGTGCGACGACCGTTCATGCGTTCCGCCATCACCGCTCCGGTGAGGATCGGGATCATGTCGCCGAGCATCGAGATCACCGAGGGCATCGAACCCTCGGGGGACAGCCACCCGAAGTGTACGTTCAGGTCGCGCCCGCGGGTCGGCGAGGCGGCCTTCGCCATGTACTGGCAGAAGATGTCGTGGGGCGACCCCCCTCGGACCAGGATCGCGCCGAGGTTCCGGATCAACGGCGTGAAGATGTCTCCCCGCTCGAGCGCGTAGGCGCTCCCCACGGAGCACGCTTCCTGGCCGAGGCTCCGATACAAGCCGCCCACGACTTTGCCCTGTCGATACAGGTTCGAGAGCTTCTCTTCGAGTCCTCGGTTCAGCTTGAGGAAGTAATAAAGCTCAAGGAGTTGGCCGCGGGAGAGGCGATCGGCGGATGGCTTTTCCGAGGTCAAGGGACGGCGATTCTAACGGCCCGCGTTGGCGATGGACGCACCTCAGGACGTTTGTGGCCCGGGGCCCTCGAAGACCTCCACGGAGACCGCCACTTTCTCGAGACTCTCGAGGACTTTGTCCTTCCAGACATCGCCCGGTGAGGGAACTCCCGAGGTCGGCGACACCCCCACCGCCCGGTTGCGCCCGGTTTCCTTGGCCCGATATAGCGCAAGGTCCGTGAGTTCGAGCACGGCATCGAACGGGACCGTGGTCGGGCTCTCCGCGTAGAACGGAAACGTCGCGAAACCCACCGAGCAGGTTTTGGCGAGATGCTTTTCACCGCCGAGCGTGAAGGGTTCCTGCCCGATCGTGCGGACGATGCGGTTGGCGATTTCGTTGCGCGGGAGGTCGGGCGCGCCACGCGCCACGATCAGGAACTCTTCACCACCCCAACGGAAGATGAGGTCGGAGGTGCGCATCGCGGTTTTCAGACGGGCCGCGGTCTGACGGAGCACATCGTCGCCCGCCGCATGGCCGTGGGTGTCGTTCACGTGCTTGAAGTAGTCGAGGTCAACAAGAAAGAGATGGAGCGCGGACGAGCCGGGGCGGCAGGCGAGAGACGCTTCACCCTCCATCACCTCGGCGAAGTACCGACGGTTCCGCAGAGTGGTGAGCGGGTCGGTGAAGGAGGCTTCCTTGAGCTGCATCGTCTTCTGGTCGACGATGATCTCGAGCTCGTGCTGGCGCTTGAGCAGGCTTCGTGTCCTCAGGCGAAGGGCGAGGGCGAAGAGGCCAGCGACCGCAACCATGCCGAGCGCTACGGCCCAGGGTTTACGGTACCAGGGAGGCAGAACCACGAACGAGAGTCCGGCTTCCGTTCCCACGCGGCCATACACATCGCGCGTCTCGACGCGGAACTTGTAGGTCCCCGGGCCCAGGTTCGTGTAGTCCTTTCGTGTCTCTCCGCTCCACGCCGACCATTCCGTGTCCTGGCCGTCGAGGCGGAACCTGAAGCGATTCCGTGAAGGATCGTCGAGGCTTGACGACGAAACCTCGAATCGCAGGGGGGCCAGATGAGGCAGGGCGGCCTCAAGCGCCGTGCCCGGGCCGCCGGAGAAAAGCTCCGTCTCGTTCGACCGAACCCGCCGGACGTGCGCCGCGATGGCTTGCGAGGTGCTCGAGTCCCGGCTTGGGTCATATCGAAGGGCGCCATCGTCGGTGGCCACCCATACCTCTGAGTCCGAAAGCTCGAGGAAATCCAGGATGCGGCTAGAGGCGGTGGCGCGCAGCAGCGCGGTGTTGCGCACCGCGAGGCCGCCCTTTCCCTCGTTCGCGAGACGGAGCGGTCGTTTCGCCGAAGCGATCCACAAGCCGCCATCCCGCGCGTCCTCGATCCGGAAGGCGCCCCGCCCCGGGCCGAGCGTGCCGGCCAGAACGACATCGGTGGAGAGCCGGCCGCCCGCGGGTTTGAGCACCGAATTCGCGGTTCCGATGCGGATACCACCCGCGAGCGAGATCACTTCCGCGAAGCCCTTCGAGAGACCCTCCTCCGCGCCGAAGCCGCGCACCGCGGTCAACTCGAGGACGTCGCCTTGAGCGCGAGGTTCTCCAGCGATGACGACGCCGGTCACGAGTGAAGCCCAAAGCCGCCCGGCTTCGTCCTCCCCGACACTCGTGGCCTCGACGCCTGCCCACGCAGCCGAGGGCGGATTGAGGGTCAAGGGCCGATCCGCGGACCAGGTGTCGCCGGTCTTGCGAAGCGCCCCGGGCCCGCTTTGAGTGCCAAGCCAGATTCGGTTGGGGTCTTTCGACTTCGCGAAAGCGCGCGTGAGCCCCGGGCGAACGAGTCTCACCCCGCGCTTGCCGATTTCATAGACACCATCAGCGGTTGCAGCGAGCAGAGAACCCGCGGAGAGAAGGGCGAACGACTGCTTGCGCAGGGCGGTTACCGGTTCGAATGCGCGGGCGCCGCAGTTCCGTCGAAACACGCCCTGAGACGTAGCGGCGTAGATGGAGCCGTCGTGGTTCGCGATCGACTCCACGATCCCGGGAAGACCTTCGCGCGTGCCGAACACCTGCACGGCGCTCGGTACAAGCAGCTGCGCGACACCACCACTTGTTCCCGCCCACAAGGATCCCTTTTCCGCGGCCAGACTGAGGATGGCGTTGTCGGGAAGGCCTCGGTCGACGTCCATCTGAAAGAGCGGACGCCCTTCGCCATCGATCACGAACAGACCGCTCCGAAGCGTGCCCACCGCGATGGATCCGTCTTCGAGCC
>JAYUUU010000519.1:0-2623 GCA_043754395.1 Vicinamibacteria bacterium | reverse complement strand
TGATTGAGCACGCCCACCACCGCGACCTCACCCTCCTCGACCCGCTTCGCCGTGATCGTGCCCGACATGGGTGCGAGGACGGTGGTCTTGGCGAGGGTGTCTCTTGCGCCTTCCGACGTCGCCTGCGCCTGGTCGATGCGCCCCTGCGCCGCCTGCACTCCCGCCTCCGCACGCGTCAGCGCAGTTCGGGCTCGGCGGAACTCGGCTTCGGGGATGATTGCGGCCTTGTGGTTCTCTTCGGCCCGCTTGAAGTCATCCTGCGCCTGTTCGAGATTCGCGCGGGCGGAGTCGAGGTCGCGGCTCAGGGCCAGCACTCCCGCCTCTGTACTGCGCGCCGCTGCCCTCGGGTTGACGGCGTCGATCTGAAGAAGGAGCTGGCCCTTGCGGACGCGGTCGCCTTCCTCCACCGCGAGCCGAGTGATCTGGCCGGCGATGGTGGCCGAGATATCCACCTTCTTCTGCGCCTGGACCTTGCCGTTTGCGGTGACCTTGGACTGCAGATCGGCGCGAGCCACCGTGACGGTTTGAACCACGACTGGCCGCGGTCCGCGGCGGGAAAGCGCGATTCCGGCCACGGTTGCCCCAACGACGACAACTCCGGCGGCCACGTAGAGGTGCGTACGCTTCAAGGTCTTCCTATTGAGATGTTACGTGCGCCAGCGTCCTTCTGATCCGTTTGACTAAAGGAATTCGTTCAATCAGTTGATCTTCACAAGCCCGCTGGAACCTTCCCCTTCCCGGTCTCGTCTTACGAGTAACCGCCCTTCTACTTGGTTCAAAGGGTGCTCCAACCGCGAGGAGACGCAATGATCGAGAACTTCACCCAGGACCTGCGCATTGGCCTTCGCGTCCTCGTCAAAGACAGGGGTTTCGCCTCGATTTCGGTGTTCGTCCTCGCCCTCGGGATCTGCGCGGTCACCACGATGTTCACGATGGTGAACGCGACCATGCTCCGCGGCTTCTCGTTCCCGAACGCAGACCGGCTGACCGACATCACCTTCATCGACCCCACCACCCAGTCGCCCTTCGGGGCCAACAATCAGGTGTACTCGATGGACTTCGAGGAGTTCCGCAACGAACAGAAGTCTTTCGAGAAGATGGCGGCGTACCTCAACGGCTCGACCGTGAACCTCACCGCGGATGGCGAACCGCGTCGCTACACCGGCGCCTACATGACCGAAGACTTCCTGCGGATCCTCGGCGTGCAGCCTCTGATGGGCCGCGACTTCACCGCCGAAGACAACAAGCCCGGCGCTCCCAAGGTCCTTCTCCTCAGCTACGGGATCTGGCAGCGCGATTTCGGCGGGGCCCAGAACATTGTGGGGAAAGACGTCCGCTTGAACGGCAAGCCCGCCACCGTCATCGGCGTGATGCCCCAGGGCTTCAGCTTCCCGAACAACGAGGAGATGTGGATTCCGCTCTACTCCGAGTTCCCGGTCCGCGCTCGCAACGATCCTCAGGCCAACAACCCCGCGGTTCTCGGTCTCATTCGAGCCGACGTCTCCCTCGATCAGGCCCAGGCCGAGTTCGCGGGTTTCGCGCGCCGTTTCGCGGCGGCCTATCCCGACACCAACAAGCAGTTCAATGACGCGCAGCTTCGACCGCTCATCCAGACCTTCACTCCGCTGCCCGTCCGCGGGATGATCCTCACCATGTTCGCGTTCGGCGTGGGCGTCCTCATCATCGCCTGCGTCAACGTCATGAACATGCAGTTTGCGCGGGCCACCATCCGCCTGAAGGAACTCGCCATCCGCTCCTCGCTCGGCGCCACGCGGGTTCGACTCATCCGCCAGATGTTGACGGAGAGCCTCCTCGTCGCGACCATCGGCGCGGTCATCGGCATTGGCCTCGCGTATCTCTCCACCGACTGGTTTGCCGCGGCGATGCGCAGCCAGAACAATGGCCCGCCCAAGTGGATGGTTTTCGAGATCGACCGTCTCGCGCTCTTCATCACCGTCCTCGCGACTTTCACGGCCGCCCTCGTTTCAGGACTCCTGCCTGCCCTCATGTCGTCCCGCGCCGACACGGCTTCAACCCTCAAGGACAGCGGCCGCGGCAACAGTTCACGCCACGTCGGCCTCATGACTCGCGGCCTCGTGGTGTTCCAGATCGCGGTGACCTGCATCCTTCTGATCGGCTCGGTGCTCCAGGTCCGCTCCATCGTCAACCAGCAGACCATCGACTACGGCTATGACACGGACTCCATCATGTCCGCCCGCATGGGTTTGATGGACGGGGACTATCCAACCCCCGCGGCGCGAAAGCTCTTCTTCGACCGCCTGCTCACCTCCTTGCGTTCTTCGGCGCAGTTCGAGGCCGTCGCCCTCACCAGCCGTTTCCAGATGGTGTTCTCCGGCAACGGGCCCATCGAGATCGAGGGTAGAACCTATGTGGCGAAGGGCGATCACCCAAACGTCAACTTCGAGCAGGTGACCCCCGGGTTCTTTAATGTCATGGGCCAGAAGGTCCTCACTGGACGCGACTTCGCGGATGACGACCTCGATACGAAGCAGCCAGTGGCGGTCGTGAACGCACTCTTCGCGCAGAAGCACTTCGGAACGGAAAGCGCCATCGGCCGTCGCTTCCGCACCGGCGACGGCAGCAACCAGTTCGGTCCATGGCG
>JAYUUU010000518.1:0-2225 GCA_043754395.1 Vicinamibacteria bacterium | reverse complement strand
ACAGTGCCGACGCACCCGACGTGGCCCGGGGCCAGGCTTCGCGCTCCACGCCGCGGCGCGCACCCTCGATGGCCGGCCACGCGGGCCACCACTACCAAGTCTCCGAGATCGCTTCGTCGCCCTCATTCGATGAGCTTCCTCGCGATGACGATGTGGGGTTTCTCTCCAACGTCACGGACTAAGTCCGTGGACCGACTCGCAATGACGATCGCGGCTCGCTAGCTGAGCTGCTTCGTTGCCCTCATTCGATGAGCTTCCTCGCGATGACGATGTTTGGTTTCTCCCCCACAGTCACGGATGAAATCCGTGAACTGACTCGCAATGACGGCGGTGTTCGGTCAACGATCCGCCGTCAGCGGTTACGGCAGAATTTCGAACTCGGTTTCTTTGATGTAATCCTTCTTCGCCACGTTGTCGCGGAGACGAAGCTGGGCAACGTACTTGCCCGGGGCATAGCTGCCGAGGGGCACGGGGCCCGCGGACGGGGTCGCGGGCTCGACGTCATACGTCTGATCCGGCGCCTTCGCGATGGTCTTGCCGTCCTTGAGGATCTGGAAGCCTCCCACCACTGAGATCTTCCCTGCCTCGTCTTTCGCCGCGCCGTAGATCGCGCAGAGCAGGGTCACGCTTTCGGTCTTCTTAAAACCGTTCCCATAACGCGGCAGGAACTTCGTGGCGCCGAAGATGAACTCGAAATAGGCATCGTCCTTGGCCGCCAGAGGAGCGTCAACGATGTCGGAGAGGACCATCACCGGAGAGACCGTGAGTTCGGCTCCGTACTCCTGCGTCTTCACCGCAAGCTCGGCCACCGCACCCTTGCTCGACTTCGGATCGATCGCGGCGATCTTCATGGTGTGCTCGCCGGGACGGAGGGGCATGCCGAAGGAGGAGACAAATTTGCCGTTCTCAACGTCGGCTGAAACCTCGCGATCCTGAGACTTCAGGACTCGGCCTTCCTTGTCGGCGGAATGGACCGAAACCACCAGCTTCGCGACCTTCTTGTCGCCCACGTCGGTGAGAGTCAGTCCCGCCGCGTCTCCCTGGATCAAACCGGCCACGAAAACCGAGGCGCCATCCTGTGAGCGAATCTCGAGGATCTGCTTCGCACTGAGCGGGAAATCCGTGCGCGGCGCTTTGAGCAGAGCCTGGACGGGCGTGGGCTTTGGAAGCAGGTCGACGAGCTTCACCAAACCACCCTTCGGATCGAACTTGTAGGAAAGGTTCGTCTGAATCACCTTGAACTCGGCGATCCGGTTGAGTTGATCGCTGAGCCGATTGCCCTGGGGCAGCATGCATGTCCCATCGAGAGGGATGTCGATAAATCCACCAGTGAAGGTCAGGTTCGGCCGGTTTTTGAATGTCCAGACTTCGGGTGAGCGGAAAGCCACCTCGCCCGTAGTCTCTTTCTTGACGTTGTCGGGCGCTCCCATCAGGATGTGGATCCGTCCGCAGTCGGTGAGGGAACCGAGGCGTCCCGCCGACTTGTATTTCAGATCCAGCTCGGTGACGAGGGACTGATACTCGGCCTGATACTCGTTCTCCGGCGTATCGAGGTTCGGATCCCGGCGGGCCCAGAAGATCTTCTGGAACTCCGCGGCGTCGTTGTTGTTCTTGAGTGCCTTGTAGACCTTCTCCTCCTCGGGGAGGATGATCGGGCGGACGGTTTCCACCCACTTCTTCGCGTTCTTGTCCATTTCGGCCAGGGCGGTAGTGGCGGGGACTGCTAGCAGGGCGAGGAGGGCGAGAAGGGGGGAGCGGCCAAGACGTTTCATTGAACTGTTCCTTGCTGGGGCGGCAGGTTTGAGGTGACGACGCGGTGCCTTTCAGGAGGCAGGGCGGCGGGTTGGGGTCCAGAAGTGTACGCCTCGTGAAACGAAACGCGAGATCACCCCTCGTGGTAGTTTGTAATTGTCACCTGCATGTCTGCAAGCACCCTTCACCGCACCGCCGCCGTCATGTGCCTGCTGCTCGCGGGAGGAAGCGACGTGTTCGCGGCGAAGAGGGCGCGCCGGAAGCCCGTGGCGCGACCGATACCGGTATCGATTCTGACTCCGCCCGGAGCCTCGAGCTTCGACCTCAAAGTGGGCGAGGCCACCCGGACGGCGCTCCGCAAGCGGTCCAACGTCGCGATCGTGGCCATGGACCCCTGGACCGGGCGTGTCCTCGCGATCGGCAATCCTCAGTCGGGGGTCTTCAGCGCCTACCAGCCCTGCTCGGTGTTCAAG
>JAYUUU010000517.1:0-9170 GCA_043754395.1 Vicinamibacteria bacterium | reverse complement strand
CACAAGACCAAAACTGCGGCTCTTATCGATGTCGAGGGCGGTGTAGTTGAACCCAAGCACGTAGAGCTTGGCGCGGTCGACGATCATGATCTTGTTGTGGTATCGGCGGAGATCGTCATCGGTGCGGCGAACGCTCGCCCCCGTCTTCAGAAGCTCGAGTTCCAGCTTGCGAAGCCCTTTCACCCCCCCGCGATTCGTGTGCGCGATCAGAGTGCGGACCGCGACACCACGGTTCACGGCGGCGCGAAGAGCCTTCGCAATATCCTCGCGATCGAGTCTGAAAATGCCGACGTCGATGCTCGTTTTCGCCTTGTTGATGGCGGAGAGGATGGGGCCGACACCGTCGTCGGGCTCGACGATCAGACTCATTTCGCCACTTTCTTGGCTTCCCAGACCACTTCGACCATCTCAGCTCCCTGAAGGGCGGCGATCGACTCGGAGATCCGATCGGTCCTCTTGCCCTGGGGCACCTCGACCAGGTACGCGATGTGGGCTTCGGTCGATTCCCTCAGTTCGAACTTCATCTTGTGGCGGGCGAGGAGAGCTTCAACCGCGCTTTTTAATGCCGCCGGAGTCTTGTGGGATACCGTCAGATCGAAGATCTTCGCGGGCCAGGGCTCGCGCCACTCGAGGACCCAGAGAACGCCCACGATGAAAACGGCGCCGGCGGCGGCGAGGTAGAGCAGCCCGACCCCCGAGGCGAGGCCGATGGCGAGGCAGGCGAGCATCACGCTCGCGTCCTTGGGATCGTCGATCTTCGCGCGATAGCGCACGAGTCCGGCGGTGCCCGCGATGGCGAAGGCGCGCGCGAGGCTTGCTCCCACGATCAGCATCACGAGCGATCCGACGATCGCCATCATGATCTGCGACTGGGTGACGTGGGCGACGCGCGGCGGGCCGCCCGCCCTTCGCGGGCGGAACGCGAGAAGCGTGCCGAGGAACGCGGCGACGAAGAGGCACAAAAGGGCGTGGCCCAGGTCGCTGAAGGTGAAATCCGGGATGTCCCGGGTGGTGGCGAGGGCGTCTTGTGCCGCATCCGCGGCCGCCGCGAGGGTGCCCTGGAGGGCAAAGAAGAGAGAGAGAGAGGCCAGGCCAAAGCCCTGCCTATTGAGCAAAGTGCGGTGAATCACAGGGCCCAAGACTGCAAGAATCGTGCGAGAACAAACGGAACACCTACGTGGTCCCCCGCATGGTCGAAGCGTCGTATTTTCTACAAAGCAGTGGTTGGCGGACGCTTGACGGGCGTCTGACCTCATGGCGCCCCTGCCTGGCTCGTCTCTTGCAGTGAAGCGTGACGACGGCCGCACGGCGCCATGCTGGCGTCTTGCCTCGATCGGCACGGCCATAACCCATAAACTCAGGAGACCCACAGAAATGAGCAGCGGAAAGTCGGACGAACTCAAGGGACGCGTGAAAGAAGCAGCGGGAGCCCTCACGGGAGACCCGAAGCTGAAGCGGGAAGGGAAGCTCGATCAAGCGGTGGGAAAGACGAAGCAGGCCGCCGACAAAGCGATCGAGAAGGTCAAAGCTGCCGTGAAATGAGCGGACCCGATCGAGGAGCGAGGACGGCCCGATGGGCAAGTCGCGCTCCTCGACGCATATCGCAGGCGCGAAGCCGATACGCACCAGGGTGGCGCGCCCTCTCTTCAAACAAATCCCAGGAGGCTCACCCGTGAACCAGACTCAACGCGCCCACAAACGTGATGGCCGAAAATCGGCAGCCACGGCGGGCCTGAACGACCTCGACCAGGACCGCGCGGCCTCGGTGGCCGACGAGGGAGGCGCCTCCGCCGCCACTGTCGAAGCCCAGGAACCAACCGCACCCGTGTCATCGCCGCCGCCGCGCGCCGCGGGTATCAAGCGTCGCGATCGGGCGAATCTGCGGTATTAGGAGCCTGGGCGGCAGAGGGCTCCTGTCCACCAGACGGCGCTCCGTCCGGCGTGTCGAAGGGACTAGGCGACATCCGGCCCCCGTGCATCATCGCCGTGGCATGTGGGTTGCTCCTTTGAGGCTTCGAGCACCGCTCCTTAAAAGGCTGTTGCCGAATGGCGGACGCAGAGGTGCCTCGAAGGAAGTAACGCACTATGAAGACAGCTACAAAATTTGGACTCGCGATCGGCGCCCTTCTCATTTCTACGATGGGAGCGAAGACAACATTCGCGGCGTCCGATTCATGGATCGGCGCTAAGGGCAAGATCGCCCTTCTCACCACCGACGGCGCGGGCCGGACTTCGGTCAAGATGGACACCGAGAAGGGCAGAGTCACACTCCATGGGAAGGTGGAAACTCAGGCCATCAAGGACAAGGCCGAGGCCACGGTTCGCAAGATCGATGGCGTGACCAGCGTCAAGAATCTCGTGCAGGTGGTACCCGAGTCCATGGAGAAAGTGGTCGAGGCCAGCGACGACGTGATCAAAGACCGTGTTCTGGCGACATTCAAGAGTAACAAGGGCCTAAACAACGTAAAGGTGGACTCCGTGGACAACGGCGTGGTTCTCCTTAGCGGCAAGACTGCGACGTGGGCCCTCCAGATCGCGGCCATCGAGATGGCGGACCGCGTCCCCGGCGCGCGCCGCATCGCGTCGCTCATCGAAACCGACGAGAAGTAACCCTTATCTGAAAAGCCTTCCCGGGGGCAAGCGCCGGGAAGGCCGTTCATCGAAGGAATCTCGTCGATCCGCGCGTTCGGCGCGACACCGGAGTCGTAACGCAGCAGCAGCAAGCCGAGGATTCGTGGCCGGCGCCTATCGCGGTGCTCGGCCGGCAACCCGCAGCGTAACCTGGGTTTCGCGGTGCCCAATTGGTCTGGTAGTGGAAACGACAAAACGAAATCCACGTGCCAGGGCACGTGGATTTTTGGGGATAAACGGGAAGCATGCGTGCCTTTCGGGCACGCGCACGTTCCCTACCGACGCGCGTAGGTCATCGCGCTGTCGAGGCGGAGGGTAATAAGCGTTCCCTCCGGGAGGTCGACATCGTCTGTGCCTCGACTCGCGAGCAGTCCGCCGCCCGCACCCACGGCGGCGCCGATGAGCGCGCCCTTCTTGCCGTCGATGATCGCGCCGATCACGCCGCCGAGGATCGCGCCGATGCCGGTGTTCTTGGTCTTGTCGTTGCTGCCCGAGTTCGTGTCCTGCACCGCGATCACCTGAGAGCGGATGGTCATCGGCTGCCCGCCTTCAGGCGTCAGGGTGTCGAAATCGACCTTCAGCCAGCCGTCATTCTGCCCACGCTGCTTGGAGCGCACTTCCCGAACGATCCCGGACACCGTGGCGCCCGCGGGAATGACCGTCCGACCGTTCATTCGGATCGCCTGAACCGTCGACGCGGAAACCCGATCCCGCGGATTCGACGAACGGGAGGAAAGGTGCTGGTCGAGCATGACCTGGATTTCGGTTCCCGCCGGCACAACATAGGCGCCGTTTGTGACCCGGCCGCGGCGCTGGCCCTGACCTTGGCCCTGAGCCTGGCCCTGGCCCAGGCCCTGAGTGTTCTCGATGTCATCGCGAAGTGTCGCGATTTCGCGGCGAAGGCTCCTGACCTCCTCCGTCCCGACTCGGGCTTCGTGGCGACCCTCGTTGTGCTGCCGCATCTGCTCGGCGAGCTCGGTGACGTTGCGGGATATGGCGTCGGCCCGCTGCTGGAACTCCTGCGAGCGTCGATTGCGGCGTGGAGCGCTCGCGAGGATGTCGTCGAGCACATCGAGGTCGTTTTGGAGGGCCGCGAGGTCACGCGAGCTCGCGTAGTGCTCTTCGTAGCGAAAACCGCCGGTCTGCGCGACCGTAGTTTCGGCCCGCAACGTCAGAAGCCCGAGTGCCAGCATCAGGGAGGGGATCATGATCTTGTTCATAGTGGGTTCTTTCTTTGACGGAAATGCTTGCTACGCGCCTTTGAGGGGCCAGTGGGCAAAAGGAGGTGGAAATGAAATCGGCGGACGGCCCACCTTTGAGGAGTGGGAACCGCCCGCCACGATTAGGAGGGGCTTAAGGACGCGGCATCACTGCGTTCATCTGTTCGAGAATGCGGATCGTGGTCGCCCACTCCACGCGCGGGAACGCATTCCCCTCGCGCATGGTGCGGTCGTACTGGCGGGCGTCGTCGAGCATCTGAGCGACCACGGCGGCGGTTTCGCGCGAGTTGAGGGCGTCGCCGGTGCTGGTCCGGCTCAGATCGGCCGAGCGCTGCGCGAAACGGCGAAGGTCGTTATATGCGCGATTACCGCGCTCATTCGGATTTGCGCCGTCCTCGGCGACGGCCATGAGGCGGATGCTCTCGACGTTGAGACTGTTCGCGAGGCGGCGGAAGTCACGCAGCTCGTTGCCCGTGACATAACCGTCGCGCCTGTAGGGAGTGGTGTCGCCATAGCCATCATAGTGACGGCCGTCGTTGTAGCGGGTGTTCTCATCGAACGGCGCATAACGGTGATCGCGATCGACGGGAAGAGAAACGTTTTGTCCGCGAAGCGAGCGGTTCATCAGGTTAAGGGTCGAGATAACGTCGGCCCAGTTCTGATAGGTCTCGCGGTACGCGTTAGCGCCACGGATCTGGTTGTTCACCTGGGTCGCGCGCTGATTGAGCGCGTTGACTTCGTCCGCCACGTCCCACGGCGAATCGCCATACTCCTCGAGTCGTTCATGGAGCGAGCGGGCCTGACGGGCGAAGTCGTTGATTGCCCACAAGAAGCGCTGCTTCATCCTTCCGTTTCTCTCCTGCGGTGTGTCTTCAGCGCTCATCGCGGCGGTCGAGGCCGCCTCATCGAGACGGTGCGCAAGGGCGCGCATGGTGGTGAGGCGCTGTCCCTCGATGCGGCGATCTCCGCGGCCAAACTGGATGGAAGCCTGGCTCGCCGCGGGGACGGCGGAACCGGCGACGAGCAGCGTCCCAAGGCCAGCCGCAGACAACCACGACGTCTTGTTCTTGAAATTCATGGATTTCAATAGAGCAAGACGCGAGCCAGGAGCCCGGTCCAGTGGACTCAGCGAGTTAGCAAGGAAATGCCGCGAGCGCCCGAGCCTTGTGGCCCGAGAATGTAGAAATCGCGGGCGGAGTGTTCCTCCGCTTACGTGTCAGGGTTTGTACTCGTTGAGCCGGTTGTAGAGGGTCTTGAGGCTGATCTTCAACACGTCGGCGGCTTTCTTCTTGTCGCCCGCGCAATGCTCGAGGGTCGCGAGGACCAGGCGACGCTCCATTTCCGCGATAGGCGTGCCAATTCTCGTTACCAGGCTCGCCGCGGAGGTGGGCTCGGTGACGCCGAGCGGCAGGGAGTCGACACCCACATCCCCTTCGGCGAGGATGAAAGCTCGGCGGATCACGTTCTGCAGCTCGCGCACATTTCCCGGCCAGTTGTGCCGGTGCAGCCTGTCGAGGCACGCCCGGGTGAAGTGCTTGGCCGTCCCCGCCGCGGTGTTGAGGTCGCTTAGCACCTTCTCGGCGAGAAGCTCCACGTCGTCGGCGCGGTCGCGCAGCGGAGGAAGCTGGATCGGGAACACGTTGAGCCTGTAGAAGAGGTCTTCGCGCAGCTTCCCCGCCGCTACGGCGGCGTCGACCTGACGGCTCGTGGCCGCGAGGATGCGCACATCGACCTTGATCGGCTCGGTGCCGCCAACACGGGTGATGGTCGATGTCTCAAGCGCGCGCAGGAGCCTTACCTGGATGTCGACCGCCTCGGTAACTTCGTCCAGGAAGAGGGTCCCGCCGGTCGCGCGTTCGAAGTAGCCCTTGTGCATCCGCTCCGCCCCGGTAAAGCTGCCGCGTTCGTGGCCGAACAGTTCGCTTTCGATGAGATGGGCGGAAAGAGCGCCGCAGTTCACGGGCAGGAAGGGCTGCTTCGCCCGCCGGCTCAAGGCGTGGATGGTTTCGGCGACAAGTTCTTTGCCGGTGCCGGTTTCGCCGCTGATGAGGACACAGGCGTCGGTTCCGGCGACCTTCGCGATGAGGTCGTAGACCTTCTGCATCGCGGGCGATGCGCCGATCATCGGGCCGAAGCGGCCAAGCTTTCGCAGTTCGGTGCGCAGGCTCGAGATCTCGCCCCGCATCTCGAGAGCGCGGCTCACATTGCCTAGCGCCATCTTGACCCGGCCGAAGTCAACGGGCTTGGTTAGATAGTCGGCGACACCGGTGCGGAGCGCTTCCACCGCCGTCTCGACACTGGCGCTTCCCGTGATCAGGACGACTTCCGGGGCGGTTTCAGGCTCAACGCCTTCGAGAAGGTTGAGACCGCTGCCGTCGGGCAGGTTCAGGTCGACAAGAAGGATGTCCGGTGGATTGGCGGCGATCTCCTCACGCGCCTGCTTGAGCGACGTGGCGCTCGTGACCGCGAAACCTTCCCGCTTGACGAGTTCCACGAGCCCGGCCAGGAAGCCCGGGTCGTCATCGACGATCAGGGCTTTGGGCAAGGGCATCGCAGCATTCTCCTATTCATATTAGCCGGTGCGCTCCACGGGGGCTGCGACCATCGAGGCGATGACCGCGAGCAGGTGAGTGGGATCCACCGGCTTCGCGATGTGGTGCTGGAAACCGGCGAGAAAAGCTTTGCGGCGATCCCCGGCCGCCGCGTACGCGGAAAGCGCCGCCGCCGGGATCAGTCCGCCCGCACCTGGAGGCAAAAGGCGCACACGCCGGATCAGGGACAGTCCGTCCTCGCCCGGCATCGCGATGTCGCTCAGGAGGATGTCGGGCTTGAGGCGGGTCAGAAGTTCGTAGGCCTCGCGGGCCGAGGCCGCGGTGGTGACGCTCATTCCGTTCTGCTGGAGAATCATGCGGAGCGCCTCGCGGGCATCCTCCTCGTCGTCGACGAGCAGCACCGTGAGTCCATCGGGAAAAACCTCGCCGGGCGCGCTCTTCTCTCGCGGCAAAGCTGTCCCCGCCTCGGCGCCGTTTGAAGCGCGCGGAAGGAGCATGGTGAAAGTACTCCCTCGCCCGGGGCCGGGGCTCTCGGCGCTCACAAAACCACCGTGGTTGCCGATGACGTGGCGAACCACGTAGAGGCCGAGGCCCAGGCCGTGGTGCGCGCGAGTGCTCGTGGAGTCCTGCTGGCGGAAACGCTCGAAAGCGAAAGGAAGAAACGCCGGGCTCAGTCCTTCGCCGTTATCCACCACGCGCAGCCTCGCCTGCTGATCGAGGACATCGAGCGTCACCTTGACGTCACCGCCCGCGGGAGTGAACTTGATGGCGTTCGAAAGGAGATTGGACACCGCCTGCTGAAGCCGTCCCGGGTCGCCTTTGACCCACATGGCCGAAGTGCCGGGCGCCCAGGCGAGCGAGAGCCCCTTCAAGGCCGCATCGCCCGCGGCCGCGTCCACCGCGACCTGCACCACGGTGCGAAGGTCGAGCAGTTGCGGATGCAGCATGAGTCCGCCGGCCGCGATGCGCGAGGCATGGAGCAGGTCCTCGATGATTCGCTCCAGCGAGCGAGCGCTGCGCTCGATGATTTCGAGCGCCCTTTCCTTCTCGGCTGGATCGAATCCGCCCTGTCGCAGGAGGCCGAGCCAGACAAGGATCGCCCCAAGGGGCGTACGCAGCTCATGCGAGAGCAGAGCCAGAAACTCGTCTTTGAGGTGGCTCGTCGCCTCCACCCGATGACGCGCTGACTGCTCTCGCTCGAGCAGACCGGTGATGTCACGGGTCGAAAGCCGGCTGTGGATGAACACGCCATCGCGATAGAGAGCGCTGCCGTCGATCAGAACCTGTTTGATCGATCCATCGCGGGTGCGCAGGCGAGCCTCATATGAGGAGACACGCTCATTGCGGGACACCCGGCCGAGGAGATCCGCCGCCACCTCCGGATCCGCGATGAACTCGGCGAAGCGCTTCCCGACGTATTCGTGCTCGGCGAAACCCATGAAGTCGAGTTCCGTCTGGTTCGCCCAAAGGACAAGACCAGAAGGATCCAAGAAGCTCAGGCCTACCGCGGCGTGATCAAGGAACTCTTTCAGTTCCTGATCACTCTCGGGCGGTCTCACATTACGACCTGCCTTTCATAGGTTGCGACGCGCGGCCAGGCTCGCCACAACCGTCACCAACTCAGAGGGTTGAACCGGCTTAGGCAAGTGTAGCTGGAATCCCGCGCGCAGCGCGCGAAGGCGATCCTCGGCTCGGGCGTAGGCGGTGAGGGCTGCGGCGGGAAGCGAACCTCCCCGCTGATTTGAGCGCAGACGCAGCTCTTTGATGAGCTCGTAGCCGTCGGTGCCGGCCATCTCGATATCGCTCAGGAGAACGTCGAACCGCTCATGGTCCAGGACCTGCAGCGCCTCGCGAGCCGAAGGCACCGTCTTGATGGTGGCCCCTTGAGTCTCGAGCACTTTTTCGATCAGACCTCGTGCGTCTTCATCATCTTCGACCACCAGCACGCGAACCCCGGAAAGGTCGAACTCCTGAGGGCTCACTGCGGCCGTGGCCACTGGCTTAGGACGCCCGCTTTCAGTTTCGGGTTCGGGCGCGGCCGCGAGAAGGGTCGAGCGCGGGAAACGCGCGGTGAATGTGGCGCCCTGCCCGAGCCCGGGACTCTCCGCGGTCACGCTGCCGCCATGAAGCTCGATCAGATGCCGGACAATCGAGAGACCCAGGCCAAGGCCGCGCGACTTTCGAGTGCTCGACGCGTCATCCTGGGTGAACCGATCGAAGATGTGAGGAAGAAAGGCGGGGGCGATACCCGAACCCGAGTCGGTGACGACGACCTGCACGTTCGATCCGACCGACTCCACGCTGATCCCCACCCGCCCGCCCTTCGGAGTGAATTTGATCGCGTTCGAAAAGAGATTCCAGAAGGCCTGCTGCAGCCGTTCCGGATCGCCCATCATGAAGCTCCCACCGGCATCCTCGAAGATCTCGAGCGCAATGTCCTTGGCATCCGCCGCCGGAGTGATGGTCCTGACCGCACTTCTGACCGGAGTGACGAGGTCGAGGGGCCGCAGGTCGAGCTGAACCTTGCCGGTGATGATCCGCGAAACATCGAGAAGCTCATTGATGGTCTGGTTCTGCGCCGCCGCGTTACGGATGATCGTCTCCACCGCGCGCGCGGTTTCTTCGGGCGAAAGCTTGCCGCCGCGCAACAGGTACGCCCAGCCCACAATGGCGGTGAGGGGTGTGCGCAGTTCGTGCGACAAGGTGGCGAGGAATTCGTCCTTGATTCCGTTCGCGGTCTCCGCAGACACCTGTGGCGGCAGCGGCG
>JAYUUU010000516.1:0-4651 GCA_043754395.1 Vicinamibacteria bacterium | reverse complement strand
GGCCACGCGAACAACGCCCTGCCGCAGCTTGCCACCGCGAACGTGAACTGCCGGATCCTGCCCGGCGCCTCACCGACCGCGGTGAAGGAGACTCTCGTCAAGGTTCTCGCCGATCCGAAGATCGCGGTCAGCTTCGTTGGTGAGGCGACGCCCAGCAAGCCCTCGCCGCTCCGGCCCGACGTGGTGAACGCGGTGGAGACACTCGTGAAGCAGATGTTCCCGGGCGTGGTCGTGGTGCCCGTGATGAGCACCGGGGCTACCGACGGCCTTCATCTTCGCAACGCGGATATTCCGACCTACGGCATCGAAGGGACATTCGGCGACATGGACGATGTGCGCGCCCACGGCCGCGATGAACGCGTGGGCGTGAAGCAGTTCTTCGAAGGCCTCGAGTTTCAGTACCGCCTCATCAAAGCTCTCGCGAAGTAAGCTCGCGGGCCAGACGTTTACGCGACGTCCCGCGGAACTGAAGACGCGTAACTTCGACCGATCGCTTCGATCCAGCGCGCGTCGTTCACCGCCTCGTCGACACCCAGACGGGGCGCCTTACCGGCGAGCACGCTCTCACGGAAATGGTGCACCTCGGCGCGGAACGCCTCGTCGTAGCTGACCACGCGGTCCTCGACGACGAGCGTCTCGCCGTCCATACGCTCGACTTCGAGTTTCGTGGGAGCGTGACGGATATAGGGCGACGGGAACACCAAGGTGACGCGCAAATTCGGCGAAACGAAACGGAGGCGCTCTTCGTAATGCTTGACGCCGGGCAGAGAGATCCAGCTCATCGACACCCGGACATTGTGTTTGAATTCCGTAAGCGAATGCTGCGCCATGCCCTCGTTCCAGATCGAGGATGAGAGCACGCGGCTCGGCTCACCGAGAACGCCGCGCAGCGCATTCACGTCGTGGATCAGGCTCTGCCACAACATGAGGGCGGCCACGCGCTCGTGATCCGTGGCGCCGGAGCGAAGCGTCGCGTCGAGGCCGGCTTTCAAGTCGGGATCGACCGCGCCGCGCATCGCACCCGCGTTTGTCTGAACTTCGTTGGCTCCGGGACGAACCGGGTCGCGATAGGGCAGCACCGCATGGTGTTCGCGATACGAGCCGTCGTCAGGATGAAGCACCGTGGCCTCGACGTAGCGAAGGTCGGGCATTGAACGGACGAGCGCCGCAGCCGCCAGATAGGCGGGGTCGAAACGCTTGTGGTAACCGACCATAGTGAGACCGCGAGCAGCGCGGGCCGCACTCGCAAGGGCATCGGTCTCGGGCCTGCCGAAACCCAGAGGCTTTTCCACGAAGACGTGTTTCCCCGCATCGAATGCCGCGCCGAGCGCCTCGTCATGCCGGCCCGAGGAGAGGACGAACACCGCGTCGACATTCGGCGCTTTCGCCACGTCGCGGAAATCGCGCGACCGCTGCGCCACGTGATAGCGCTCGCCCACCGCGTTCAGCACCGCCTCGGAGATATCGGCCAGGGCCGTGATCTCGAACAGGTCCGGCCGCTCCGCGAAAGTCGGCAGGTGCATCATCTGGGCGATGCCGCCGCATCCGACGACACCTACTCGAAGTTTCCCACTCACAGCCCCAGGGCCTCCTTGACGTACGTCCGGCTCGCCCGGGCGCTTTCGGTGGGGTCGGGATTGAGGCGGCCGGACTCATCGGGCACCACGTCCTGCTCGACGATCATCCAGCCGGCGTATCCACGTTTCGCCAGGGCCGAGTGCACACCCTTGAAGTCGACGACGCCTTTGCCCAGCGCGCAGAAGATTCCACGCTTCCACGCGTCCTGCATGGTGATGTTGCTCGTGCGCACATGGCGGAGCTGACTCTCGTCCGCGTCCTTGAGGTGCACGTACTTCACGCGCGCGCCGTGCCTGGTTGCGATATCCACGGGGTCCGCCCCGCCATAAACGGCGTGGCCGGTGTCGAGAAGGAGATTCACGAGTTCCGGCCGCGAACCTTCGAGCAGGCGGTCGATCTCCTTCGTGGTTTCGATGAACGTGCCCGCGTGATGATGGACCACGACACTGAGACCATGCGCGTCCTTCACCCGCTGAGCGATGGTCTCAAGCGTCGCGATCGCGGTCTTCCATTGCGTTTCCGACCAGCCCAAAGAGCCATCGTTCGGAATCCGCCCGGCATGCGCGGTACGAGCGGGATCCTCGTCATCCGCCACGATCAGCTCCTTAACCCCGAACTGCGCGAGGAGAGTCGCTACCTTGAGGCAGTGGGCGATGACCGCGTCCTTCGCCGCGGGATCCTCGAGTGAGACCGGGACGAATGAAGACCCAAGCGTCAGGCCGCGCGACTCGAGCTCCCGCGCGAGGACATCCTTCGTGGTCGGCAGGTAGCCGTAAGGGCCCAGCTCGGTGCCTTCATAGCCCGCCTGCGCGATGGCGTCGAGCACATAGGCGTAGGGAGGGTTTGGGAGGTGGGCTTCATAGACGGCCCAGCTCACGGGGGCATTTCCAATGCGGGGTTGGCTCATGGGTTTCCAGGGTTTCGGGCGGCGAAGGCCCCCGAAGGCGGTGCATATTACCCGTTTTGCCGTGGAACGTTCCAACGGGCGGCCAGCGCGGTTCGCGTTCCGCCGCACTACCAAGCTAATTGGACACCCACGTCACCCCCGGCGCGCAGCCTCCCCTCGGGGGACGCAAGCGGGGGCCTAGCGCGACAGACCGTTACCGACCGCGAAACCTAACTTAGGGGGTCGGCGTTGGCGAAGGCGGAGGAGCCGGCATATTGTCCTTCGAGAAGCGCGGCAGCATCTCGTCGCGCATCGCGAGGTGATACACGGCACCCGCGATCGCGATCGCCGACTTGATGACATCGTCCTCGATGATGCGCTCGTAAGTGTCGAGGTTGGTGTGCCAGGTGTGAGAGTTGTACTGGATCGGATCCTGCCCGAGTCCGATACCCGGAAGACCCGCCTCATTGAACGACGTGCTGTCGGTACCTCCCGAGCGTCGGGAGGACGTGATCGAGGCGCCCAGGATGCCGAGGTCCTCGAACGGAGCAAAGGCGTCGCGCAGAATCGAGCCCGCCTCCTTCGGCCCGAAAACGCTTCCCCCGCGGATGCGTCCCGTTCCGGAGTCGACGTTGAAGTAGCCGTTGAACGTCGCGAAGTCGGGTTTCGGGTTCTCCGCGGTTCCGAAGTGCTCCTTCACATACGCCTTCGACCCGAGAAGCCCCTGCTCTTCCCCACCCCATAGAGCCACCCGGATCGTGCGCCGAGGTTTGAGGCCCGCGGCTTTGATGATGCGCGCCGCCTCGAACATCACCGCCGAGCCGATCGCGTTATCGGTGGCTCCGGTGGCGGCATGCCAGGAATCGAGATGGCCGCCGAGCATCACGACCTCCGCTTTCTTATCGG
Organism: Vicinamibacteria bacterium; assembly: GCA_043754395.1. Lineage (GTDB taxonomy): Bacteria > Acidobacteriota > Vicinamibacteria > Fen-336 > JAGNNV01 > JAGNNV01. The sequence goes on along the minus strand of JAYUUU010000516.1, from coordinate 1,281 downwards.
TACCCGGAATCTCCGCCACTACGTTGTACGAGGTCCTTCCTTCGGGATAAGTCTGATTGACGATGTTGAACTCGAGCTCCACCGAAGCGCCGTCCGCCATCAGCCGGCTGATGCGGCCGTAGTCCTCGTTGCGCAGGACCACGGTGGGCACCGCCTTCGCGATGTCGAAGGTGCGGTTATTGAAAGCGCGGATCTGGCCGTGCTCGCGGCCGGCGTCGTTGAGGCGCACGAGCGCGCCGTTGGTGACGAGAAACTGATCGACGACCTCGGTGATCTTGTTCGCGGTGAGGCGGTTCGCTTCAGGCGTCGGCGTGGGCGTGGGGTTACCAAACGGCGAGGGAGCGGGATTGTCGAGATCGAACCGGCGTCGCATCTCTTCCTCATCCGCACGGGTCGCCGCGGGATTCAAAGTCACCGGCACCTTGGTGTGCGGACCCACGAGCACGATGGCGCCCTTCACTTTGGTCTTGAGCGCGTCGAGAGCCGCGTTCAGCTCCTCGAGCGTGGGGCACGCCGGCCGTCGGGGGCCGGCCGAAGCCGCCGCCGCAGGATCCGCCGCCGCCGGGCGTCCCGCTGCGGGGCCACCGGCGCGCGCGGGCGTGGCGGGTGCCTGAGCCGGGGTGGGACAGCGCGGATGGTCAATGAGAACAGCCTTGCCCCGCGCCGGGCCGTTCGTTCCCGGAGTCCACGCGAGCACTTCGCCTACAAGCGAGTCTTTCACCGGCGATGTGATGAACCCGGAGAAACGTTCGTTCAACCATCCGGGATGTCCAAAGTCCCAGGGCTCGAGATGCGCGTTCTCGAAGCCCCACAAAGTCGCCTGTTTCGCCACCCACTCGGCCGCGGCCTTGTGGTTCGGCGAGCCGGTGAGGCGAGGCCCATAGACATCCGTGAGCATGTGCAGGGTCTTGAGAATCTGCGAATTCTTCCGACCCTCGCGTCGGATCTTCGCGACCGCTTCGTAGTCGATCCGTTCCTGCGCGATCAGGTTGTTGCTGAACGCCGCAAGTACGCAGACCGCGACCACTCTCGTCAAACTGTTGGATGTCGGCATGCGCAGGACATTATCAGTTGTCCGAATTGCCGCGACGCAAGACCGCTATCGCGTGCCGCAGGGCCCTACTTCGGGGACGAGGGAGCCTTCTCGCGCTCAGCGCGAACCTGCTCCGGAGTCATGGAGGAGGTGGCGCCGGCGAAACGACGACGCGCATAGTTCAGGGCGCCCGCGATCTCCTCATCGGTAAGAGACGACAACTCAGGCATCGGGTTCTGGTAGGTGGG
>JAYUUU010000515.1:0-6367 GCA_043754395.1 Vicinamibacteria bacterium | reverse complement strand
TCCTCGATGGCGCCCGCCATATAGAAGGCCTGTTCCGGGAGATGATCCACCTCTCCGTCGACGATCGTCTTGAAGCTGCGGACGTTGTCCTCGAGAGAGACGTACTTGCCCGGACTACCCGTGAACTGTTCGCCCACGTGGAAGGGCTGCGAGAGGAACTTCTGAATCTTGCGCGCGCGTCCCACCACCACTCGGTCCTCTTCGGAGAGCTCATCGATGCCAAGGATGGCGATGATGTCCTGAAGATCCTTGTAGCGCTGCAGGATCTTCTTCACGGCCAGGGCGGTGTCGTAGTGCTCTTTGCCGAGGATGCGCGGGTCGAGGATGCGTGAGGAGGAGGCGAGCGGATCGACCGCCGGATAAATGCCGAGCTGGGCGATCTGCCGCGACAGGTTCGTGGTGGCGTCGAGGTGGGCAAACGCGGTCGCCGGGGCGGGGTCCGTGTAGTCGTCAGCGGGGACGTAGATCGCCTGAATCGAGGTGATCGAGCCTTTCTTGGTCGAGGTGATGCGCTCCTGCAGCACTCCCATTTCCGTTTGGAGGGTCGGCTGATAACCGACGGCCGACGGCATCCGGCCGAGAAGGGCTGAAACCTCGGAGCCCGCCTGGGTGAAGCGGAAGATGTTGTCGATGAAGAGGAGAACGTCCTTACCTTCCTCATCGCGGAAGTACTCCGCGATCGTGAGACCCGTGAGGCCGACGCGAAGACGGGCCCCGGGCGGTTCGGTCATCTGGCCGTAGATGAGCGCGGCCTTGCTCTTCTCGAAATCCTTGACGTCCAGAACTCCCGACTCCTGGAACTCAAGCCAAAGGTCGTTACCTTCTCGCGTTCGCTCTCCTACGCCCGCAAACACGGAAACGCCGCCGTGCTTCTTCGCGAGGTTGTAGATGAGTTCCTGAATGATGACCGTCTTGCCCACGCCGGCGCCTCCGAAGAGACCAATCTTGCCGCCGCGAAGGTAGGGCTCAATGAGATCGATGACCTTGATGCCGGTCTCGAACATCTCGAGCTTGGTGGACTGCTGGTCGAAGGCGGGTGCCGGGCGATGGATCGGATAGCGTTTGTCGCTCTTGACCGGACCGAACTCGTCGACCGGTTCGCCGAGGACGTTCAAGACGCGCCCCAGGGTTCCCGGGCCGACCGGAACCATGATGGCGTTGCCGGTGTCTATCGCCTTCATGCCGCGAACCATGCCGTCGGTGGGCTGCATGGCGACGCAACGGACGCGGTTCTCGCCAAGGTGCTGCTCGACTTCGACCACAACCTTGAGCTTGCCGCCCTCGATATTGACCGCGTTGTAGATCGCGGGGACACCGTTCGCGAACTCGATGTCCACGACGGGACCGATCACCTGAATGACTCGACCGATGTTCTCTGACGCCATTTGGTTCTTTCCGTTCGTTCTTTACAGTTGGAGTGAAGCTCTTTGGGGGTTGCCGGGCGGACGCCTAGGCGGCCGAACCTGAAACCACTTCGATGATCTCTTTGGTGATCGCGGCCTGGCGCACTTTGTTCATGTACAGAGTGAGGCTGTCGATCGTCTGATTGGCGTTGCGGGTGGCCGAATCCATGGCGGCCATGCGCGCGCCGTGTTCGGCGGCGTTCGATTCGAGAAGAGCCTGCCAGACCGTGATCTCGACGACTTTCGGAAGCAGCTTGTCGAAGATCGCCCGCGGTTCAGGCTCGTAGAGGTATTCCTGCGCGTTTGCCTTCGCCTGCTCTTCAACTGCTTCGAGCGGAAGCAGGCGCTGGGTCACGATCCGCTGCTGAATGACGCTCTTGAACTCGTTGTAGAGCAGAACCACTTCGTCCACTTCACCGCTCAGGAATGCCGCCATCGCGGATTGCGCGATCTCCTGCGCCTTGAGGTAGGCGAGGGCCTGGAACACACCGATGTATTCCTGGCGAATCTTGGTGCGGCGACGGAGATAGTCGCGGCCCTTTCGGCCCACCGCATCGACCACGATTTCGCGGTGCTTGTTCTCGTTCAAAAAACGCTGGGCGACGCGCAACAAAGAGGAGTTGAAGGCGCCACAAAGGCCCTTGTCGGCGGTGACCACGATCAACAACACCCGGCCATCCTTATTGGTGGCGCGGAAGAGGGGGTGGTTCTCTTCGCCTTCGGTGCGAGCGGCGACGTCTTTCAGGACCTGCGCCATGGTGCGCGCGAACGGACGGGCCGCAAACATCGACTCCTGCGCGCGGCGCAGCTTCGCGGCGGACACCATCTTGAGCGCCTTTGTGATCTGCTGCGTGTTCTTGACGCTGCGGATCCGGCGGCGAATATCTATGAGCGCGGGCATGCTCTTTTATCTCTCGTGCGTGGTTGCGGCTACGCCTTCGCCGTCGGCTGGAACAGGTCGGCGAACTCGGCAAGAACCGCCTTCACCCGTTCCGTGATCTCCTTGCTGAGATCCTTCTTTTCGGCGACCTCTTTCAAAAGACCGGGGTGACGGGCGTCGAGATGCGCGTGCAGTTCGCGTTCGTATCGGCGAACGTCGCTCACCGCATAGGGGTCGAGGTAGCCGTTGATGCCGGCGTACATGCCGATGACCTGCTTCTCCATCGAGAGCGGAGAGTATTGATCCTGCTTCAAAAACTCGGTCATGCGCTGACCGCGGGCCAGGGTGTTCTGAGTGCTCTTGTCGAGGTCCGACGCGAACATCGCGAACGCCGCGAGTTCACGGTACTGCGCGAGGTCGAGGCGCAGACGGCCGGCCACCGACTTCATCGCCTTCACCTGGGCCGAACCGCCGACGCGGGAAACCGAGTTGCCCACGTTGATCGCCGGGCGGATCCCGGAGTTGAAGAGGTCCGCCTCGAGGAAGATCTGACCGTCGGTGATCGAAATGACGTTCGTCGGGATGTAGGCCGAGATGTCTCCCGCCTGGGTCTCGATGATCGGAATCGCGGTGAGGCTGCCTCCGCCTTTCTTGGCGGAAAGCTTCGAGGCGCGCTCGAGCAGGCGGCTATGGAGATAGAAGACGTCGCCCGGGTATGCCTCGCGGCCGGGGGGACGACGCAGAATGAGCGAAATCTCGCGATACGCCGCGGCGTGCTTCGACAAATCGTCGTAGACGCACAGCGCGTGCTGCCCGTTGTCGCGGAAGTATTCGCCCATTGCGGTGCCGGAGTAAGGCGCAAGGTAGAGAAACGGGGCGGGGTCGGACGCGGTCGCGGCGACCACGATGGTGTGATCCATCGCGCCGAAATCCTCGAGTGTCTTCACCACCTGAGCCACCGTCGAGCGCTTCTGCCCGATGGCGACATAGATACAGATGACGCCCTTGCCCTTCTGGTTGATGATCGCGTCGACCGCGACCGCGGTTTTCCCGGTCTGGCGGTCGCCGATCACAAGCTCGCGCTGACCGCGGCCGATGTTCACCATCGCGTCGATGGCCTTGATGCCGGTCTCGAGCGGCTCGCGCACCGGCTGACGATCGACGACGCCGGGGGCGATGACTTCGACTTCGCCGAAGAGCTTTGTGGGGATGGCGCCCTTGCCGTCGATCGGCTCGCCGATCGCGTTGACGACGCGGCCCACGAGCTCGGGGCCGACCGGGATCGACATGATGCGCGAGGTGCGCCGCACTTCATCGCCCTCGCGGATCACGGTGTAGTCGCCCAAAAGAACCGCGCCGACCGAATCCTCTTCGAGGTTCAAGGCCATGCCGCGGACGCCGTGGGGCAGATCGAGAAGCTCGCCCGCCATGCAGTTGGTGAGTCCGTGGATTCTCGCGATGCCGTCACCGACCGAGAGGACGGTTCCGATTTCCGCGGTGTCCGTGCCCGCGGAGAAACCCGCAAGCTGCTGCTTTAGAACTTTTGTGATTTCTTCGGCTCGAATTTCCATTGGGGCTTCTTCGATTTTTCCTGGGAGTTTGGTGGGAAAGGAACTTCGGGGTCTTTTGAAGACGCGTGCTTTACAGGACCTGGAGAAGACGCTCACGCAACGCCTGGAGCCGCGCCTTCACCGTGCCGTCGAACAAGTGGCCATCGACTTCGACCTTGAGCCCGCCGACCAGAGACGCGTCGATGGTGGTCTCCATTTCGACTTTGCCGGACACCGCGGTCTCGAGGGCTTGTCGGACGCGCTCGACGGCATCGTCATCAAGTGCTATCGCTGTGACCACCCGGGCCGCGTGGACATTGTTCCGCTCGTTCCACTCGTCCCGGTAGCGGCGGACGATTTCGTGGGTCAGCTCGATCCTTGCCGCATCGATCAGCATGTCGAAGAGACGCGGCAGCGGGGCGGTGAGGCCGGTGAACACGGAGGCGAAAATCGCCTTCTTGTTCGTGGTGGGCACCGCGGGGTTTAAGAGGGCTTCGATGAGGGCCGGGTTCGTCTTGAACGCGTTCCCGATCGCCAAAAGTTCGTCGCGCACCGCCTGGGTGTCGGTCGCGGTTTCGATGACGGCTCGGGCATAACGCCTGGCGGATTGGATGTCGTTCAAGCTTGGTTGTGCGTTTCTTTGGAGAGCCTGCGCGCTAAGGTGCCTCGGAAGAATCGTCCTGACGTACCGTCTTTGGGCGGGCAGGATATCACGCGAGAAGGGTGATTTTCCCGGGGTTTGAGGCGGTCACCCGGCCGATGTTTCTCGCCTCAGGAAGCTCGAGCAGCAGCCCTTCCGCGCGATCCGCCGGCAGAGAGATGAGCAGGCCTCCAGAGGTCTGGGGATCGAAGACCAGGGTCACTCGAGCCGGATCCGCGGACGCCGCGATTTGAACGAGCGGCGAATACTGCTTGCGGTTCGATTTCAGTCCGCCCGCCTGGTTTTCCTCGGCGAGCTCCAGGGCGCCCGGCAGGAGGGGCAGTGCGGAAAGGTCGATCTCCAAGCCCACGCCACTCTCTCGAGCGAGTCCGGACGCATGACCGATCAGGCCAAAGCCCGTGATGTCGGTAGCACCTTTGGCGTTGTACCTTCGCGCGAGCTCCGCGGGAATCCGGTTGAGCCGCGCCATGCTCGTCCCCGAGGCGCGGACACTTTCTTCGGTGGCGCGACCCGCTTTCTGGGCAGTGGCGATGACGCCGGTTCCAAGTGGCTTGGTCAGGACCAGGACGTCGCCGGCCTTTGCCCCCGCGTTGGTCAGCAGGGCCGCCGCTTCGACCACTCCGGTGATCGCGTACCCGAATTTGATTTCCGGGTCGCGCACAGTGTGGCCCCCCAGAAGTGAGCAGCCGGCCTCCTTCAGTTTCCGCGCGCCTCCGCGGAAGATCGCGGAAATCCATTCGGGCGGGAAGTCTTTGTCGGGTATGGCCGCGATCGAGAGAGCGGTGATCGGTCTTCCACCCATCGCGTACACGTCCGAGAGCGCGTTCGCCGCGGCGATCGCTCCGTATTCCTCGGGATCGTCAACGACGGGCGTAAAGAAGTCGACGGTCTGCACGAGCAGGGTTCCGTCATCGAGGCGATAGATCCCCGCGTCGTCGCCGGTGCGGTAGTCGACGAGAACGCGCGGGTCATCGGTGCGGGGGAGTTCGCCCAGAACCTGGGCGAGTTCGGCGGGGCCGAGCTTGCTCGCTCAGCCAGCACTCTTGACTCGTTCGGTGAGTCTGAGAATCCTTTGTCGGTCGTCCGTCATCTGGGTGATTGTCTTATATAGTTTATTATACTAAAGGTCTTTTTGCCCGACGTCGGTCTGGCCGGCGAGACTCGCCCCCTCCTCGACCACCAGGCGCGGGGCATCGAGCGTGGCCTCGACCCTCGCCCCGGCCAGGATCTCGATGCGGTCGCGGGCGTGCACGTGTCCGCGAACCCGTCCGCGGATCGACACCACGCCGCAATCGATCTCCGCCTCCACGAAACCGTGTTCGCCGATCACCAGCATGTTGTCGGAAATAATCCGGCCCCGCACGGTTCCATCGATCCGGAACGTGTCCTTAAAGCGAAGCTCGCCGACGAACTCCGTGCCCTGGTCGATGAAGCCATTCAGGTTCTCGGAAAAGAAAGATGGACGTGACATGACGCGCTAGCCGCGAACAATCCAGAGATAGAGGCGGTTCAGCTCTGCTTCGTTCTCAAAAGCTATCTTGATCTCGCCCTTGCCTCGTTTCCGAAGGATCTCCACGCGAGCGCCGAGCTTCGCGCGAAGCTTTTCCTCGGCCGCCCGTGTGTTGGGGTCGATCTTGCGAACTTTCGCGGCCTTCGGGTTCTTCGTCGCTTGAACACGGGCCTCGACCTGCCGCACCGACCAGCCTTGTTTGATCGCCTGCGCGGCAAGTTCGCGCAGGATTACCGGATCCTCGACGGGAAGCAGGGCGCGCGCGTGTCCGGCCGAAAGGGTTCCGCGCTGCAGCTCCTCGCGCACTTCTGCGGGGAGCCTCAGCAGCCGGAGTGTGTTCGCAACCGTGGCTCGGTCCTTGCC
>JAYUUU010000514.1:0-2080 GCA_043754395.1 Vicinamibacteria bacterium | reverse complement strand
TGCGTAGATGAAGCCTTCGTAGGGGACCTTGTTCTCCTTGAGCGCCGCTTCATAAGCTGGCCAGCCGGCAACAAGCCTCTCGTCCTTTTCCGCGTGGTGGACGAGGATCGGGCACTTGATGTTCTTGACCTCGTCGGCCGGGGCGGCGCCGCCATAGAAGGGAACGGCGCCCGCCAGATCAGGAACGCGGGCAGCCAGCAAGTTGGCGATACCGCCCCCAAAACAGAAGCCGACCACCGCGACTTTGCCGGTGCTGTCGGCGCGACCCTTCACCCAGGCCACGGCGGCGATCATGTCTTCGTTGATTTTCGGGCGGTCGAGCTTCCCGAAAAGCTCACGCGCCTTGTCCTCGTCGCCTGGATAGCCCCCGAGCGGGAACAACGCGTCGGGAGCGAACGCCATGTATCCCTCGAGGGCGACGCGGCGGGCAATGTCCTCGATGTGCGGATTCAGGCCGCGGTTCTCGTGAACCACGAGGACCGCGGGGAGCTTGCCCTTCTTGTCTGCGGGCCGGACAAGATAACCGCCCATCTTGGGATTGCCGTTCGGCGAGGGGTACTCGACACGTTCGGCCACGATCCGCTTGTCGTCTTTTGCGACCTGCTGGGCCTCTGCGAACCGAGGGGTGAGCGCGTCGAGCATCATGGCCCCTGTCATGCCCGCCACCGTGAAGCGGCTCGCCCCGTCGATGAATCCACGACGGTCGATGTCGCCGTGCACGTACTTGTCAAAAAGATCGTAGACGCCCTGGTCGAAGTTCCTGGGGTTCGTGGGTTCCATGTTGGTCTCCCGGATGATGGCTTGGTTTCCGCCCGAAAATCGGTTGCGACAATCTTCGCACGGCCTCTTGCCCCGGAACCACGGGACCACCGTCCCGGCCTGGTCTGAACCCTGGACGGCGAGCTACTTCGGAAAACGTCCGAGAGCCACGAGCAGATCGAACTGCGCCTGGCGCAAAGAGTCTTCGGCCTGGGCGAGGGCGGTCTCCACGTCGCGCGTCGTGCGCTGGGCTTCGATCACCTCGATGTTGGTGGACGCCCCCGCATCGAACGCCGCGATGGTGATCTTCAAAACCTCGCTCGCCTGACCTGCGGCCTCCCGTGCGCTTTTCAGCACGCGTTCCGCGGATAGAGCGGCAACGCGTGCGGCCCGGATCTCAGAGCGCGCCTGGATCTGGCGCTCGGCGAGATTGAAGTCGGCGATTTGAAGGTTCGCCTGGCGCTCGTGCTTCAGTCCGGCACCCCCGCCTCCGGTGTAAAACGACTGCTTCAGCTCGAAAGTCAGGCGCCAGCTCTTCGATGGTTGAAAGAGACCGTTCGGAGTCACATACTGCGGATCGAACATCGCGGTGATCTCGGGCAGCTTGCTCTTGAAGTCGTCCTTCAGCACCTTTCGGGCGGACTCCTGCTCGGCCTGAAGCACCTTGATGTCGGCGCGCGCGGCCATCCATTCGTCGGGAAGTTCGGACGTCGGGACCTCGAAAGCGGGTTCACCTACGGTGTCGATCGGGCGGTCTTCGCCAAGGAGGACACCAAGCGCCTCCTGAGCACGGTGGAGATTGAGAGTGAAGACTTCGACCGCGACCTCGTCCGTTGACGCGACCTGAGCGGCGCGGAGTTCGTTCAAGCGGCTGCCCAGACCGCCTTCACGACGCTTGCGGTTGTAGTCGGACTGGGCGCGCGCGGTTTCGAGGGAGCGGCTGGCGATTTCCACGAGGCGCTTTTGCGCGATCACCTGAAGGAAGGCGCCCGCGGTCGCGACCGCCACCTGCTTGCGCGTGTCGGTGTTCGCGAGTCTCGCGATCTCGATCCGGTCCTTGGCGCGGGCGGTCGCTGCCCAGCGAGCGGCCGCTAGGAGCGGTGCGGAAATCGAGGCCGAGAACGTCGACTGATTTCGCGGCACGACCACACTCGTGTCGAACGCGACCGCCTTGTCGAGCGTCGTGTTTGAGATCGTTCCGGTGGCGCTTGGCCGCCCGAACGACCGGGTCTGCTCCATCAGGCCCTGCGCGCGGAGGATGTTCGCGGCGGCAATGCCCACAGTCGGATTCTTCTCGAGCGCGCGGTTGATGGCCTGTTCG
>JAYUUU010000513.1:0-2692 GCA_043754395.1 Vicinamibacteria bacterium | reverse complement strand
GTCCATGGCCGCCGCCGCCCATGGGCCCGCCCATGCCCGGCCCGCCTCCTTGAGGCGTCGCGGCCTGGGCCTGCTTGAACGGGATCGTCTTGGACAGCCGAAGCGAGACGCTGGCGAAGCCAGGGCCCTCGCCGTAGTTCCTCGGAATGATGATGCCGGAACCGGTGGTATCGAGGGCGCCGTACTCGGTCTCGATGACGCCCGCCTGACCGGCGACGCCAAAGCTCGGCCGGTCGGAGAAGACGGTGTCGAAGTTCAGATCGCGGCCGGTGGTGATGTTGTAGGGGCGGCCGGTCGAGATGGTGATCATCGGGCCGATGCTGATGTTCCAGGGCCCCCGGATGTTTCCGCCCGCCAACAACCGGTGCCTCACGTCGCCCGATGCGCGACCCCAGTCGGCTTCGAGGTCCGTCGGTATCGCCGGGAACGTCCCTGCGCCATCGGTGTCTCCCTTGGCCCAGCCGAGGAAGTAGCGCACGAAGAAGGAGTGGCGTTGCCCTGGCCGCGTCGCGAGTCCGGTCACCACCTGGAACTGGCGGTTGCGGCCGGTCGTCTCATACGCGTAGACCGCCCCGGGCACCGCCAAAGGACGGGTTCCATCGGCGCGGACGGCGTTGATGTTGCGCGAGCGGAGTTGATTGTCGCCGCGCGACGCGATCACCGTCACCGATCCGGTGAACATCCTTCCAAGCTGCTGCTCGAGCGAGAGCGACCCTTGTATCGATCGGGGCGCCCGGACATCGGAATCGAGAACGCGGGTGTTCTGAGGCTGCGAGAAGCGGTTGAGGGTGTCGACGGTGGGAACGCTCGTGACCGTGCGGTTTAGGACCCTGATGGTGTCGAGGACCGCTGGATCGGTGACGAGGTACTGGAGGCGCCCCCCGAAGAGGTAGCGGTTGGCGTCGAGCACGAGCCCTTCGCCGACGCGGTCGTAGAAGACTCCGACTCCGCCGCGCGTCACCGTCTTCGGGGTGCGGCCGTCCTTGTCGAGCTTCAGCGAGTAGGCGAAGGAAAGACGAGGGGCCAGATCGAAACGTGTGTCGATGTTGTTCTGCAGTTCGGCGCGAAGCCCGAGGCCGAGGACGAGGCGATCCGTCTTCTTCCAGTCGTCGTTGAAGAAGAGGCCGAGGTCGGTCTGAGACACATTCGCCAAAGGGTTGCCGCCGGCCACCAGGAACTGCGTGGCGCCGCCACCTAAAGCGCGGATTTGAGCGGGAGAGAGACCTCTCGCCTGCAGGGCCAGGGTGCGGCGATACCGCTCGAGGCTCGAGAGGGTGACGGTGTTCCCCCCGGGAATGGGATTGAAGTTCGCATCGAGCGCCGGTCCGGAGCCGCCCGCGAAAGTGACGACACCCGCGAAGTTGTTCCGCGAGAGTTCATCGGTGGTGTTGTGGCGAACCCGGAAACCCGCGCGGAACGCGTGCTTGCGCGTGGCCCAGGAGACGACGTCGGTCAGCTCGAAGCGCGACCCGTCATTCTTCGAGATCCCGACCGCAGCGCCGCCGCTGGTGAAGGACTCCGAAACGACGAGCGTCGGCGAGGCGTCAAGGGCGGTCTGGTCTCGGCCGCTCTTTGAGAAGCGCATCCGGATCTCATTCACCTTGCTGCCGAGAATGCTGTTCAAGGTGAAGTCAAAGCTGTTCTCGAAGTTCGTCGAGTCGAAACCGCGGGAGGGGAGGTTGTATCCCCCGATGCCGCTGTCCTGGGTCTTGTTTTCAGAGTGCGAATAGCGCACGGTCAGCGACTGTTTATCCGAGATCTGCCAGTCGATGCGGGGCGAGAAGGACAGCCGACTCGTCGGGCGGATGACGGTCTGGATAAACGGCGTGCTCACGAGATTCTCGTCGAGGGTCACCGCGTTGATGGTGTCGTTGCCGTCGACCGTGCGGTAGTCGGAGTCGAAAGAGAAAGAGGCCTTGCCTTTGGCGATAGGGCCGGCGAAATCGATGCTGTAGTCCTCGCGCTGGTAATGCGGCTTAATCTTCTCGCCATACGGATTTCGCGTGTTCAGGGCATCGTTGTTGAAGCGGAACGACGCGCCACCGCGATAGCGGTCGGTGCCGGGCCGGGTGATGATCTCGATGCGGCCGAAGCCCATGCGGTCGAACTCAGAGGAAAACGGGTTCGAGTTGAGGCGGATTTCGCGGATCGACGCCTTGTTCGGCACACGGCCTCCGGTGAAACCGTCGATGTAGATCTGGCCGCCGTTGGGCCCGCCTGAGTTGCCCGCGAGCGACTGAAGATACGCCGCGAGTTCGTCGGGGTCGTCGGGAAGCGCATCGAGATCGCCATCCTTGAGTACGACAGCGCCCGCATTTTGCGACGCGTCGAGGCTCACCGCCGAGGCCTGCTCTTCGACCGTGATGTCCTCGGACCGCGCGACTTCAAGACGGATCTCCTGACTCGTCACCGGCCCCGACTTCATTTCGATGTTGGCGGCGGCGTACGACGTGAAGCCCCGCTTCTCCGCGGTGAGCACGTACGAACCCTCGGGAACGGAGATCTTGAACCGGCCTTCCTTATCGCTCGTGACCTGACGGGTGGTCGCGCCGATCAGAATGACCTTGACGCCTTGCACCGAGGCGCCGGTCTGGTCCATGACGCGTCCTTCCATAACCGCTTCGGCGGCGGCACTCGCCTCAATGGGAGCGATGTGAGCAGCTGCGGGCGAGGCCGCAACTGCGGCGATGGC
>JAYUUU010000512.1:0-2944 GCA_043754395.1 Vicinamibacteria bacterium | reverse complement strand
CTGAGTTCTATGAACTCGCCGACGAATACAGCCTCGACGTCGCGCTGCTTCCGATCATCGGCATCGATCGTCCGATCGAGACCGCGAGGAAGCCCTTCTTCCTGATTCCGGGCTTCTCGCTGCGCGCCGACGCGAAGAACCGCGTTCTCTCGGGTTTTGCTTTCGATGAGGCCTCGTTCGGCTCCAGGGTTCAGGCCCTCGCGGGTGTCCGTGTCGACTCTTTCGACTTCACCGAGGACGCTTTCCGGATCGACAAGTCGTGGACTCGCGTGTCGCCCTTCGTGGGCGCGAGCGTCGAGCTCGCACCTCAGGCGCGGGCGTTCGCGGCCTTCTCTCGCGGCTTCTCTCCCGCTTCCACTCTCGCCCTTGGTTCGAAGGAGCCGGAAGAGACCCAGCAGGTCGAAGGCGGTCTGCGTTTTGTGAGCGAGAACTCGCGCGTTCGTGCGTCGGTCACCGGGTTCGAACTGAAACGGAACGACATCACGATCCCCGATGGCTCCGGCCAGCCGCGCCCCACCGGCGACCAGCGCTCCCGCGGTTTTGAGGTCGAGACGAGTTTCGATCGCGAGCGCTACGGCGTTTCCTTCAACTACTCCTACACCGACGGCATCCTGACCCGCTTTCGCGAATTCGGCATCGTCGGCATCGACCCGCGCACCTTTCAACCCATCCAGGGCGTCCTCGACCGTTCGGGCAATGGTTCGCCTTTCGCGCCGAAGCATCTCTTCTCCGCCCGTGTGAGATTCGATATGGGGAAAGGCGTCCTCGCCACCGCGGCGTTCCGCGCGAACTCCGAGCAGTTCATCTCCGAAGACAACGCGTTCGCGATTCCTTCCGCCCAGTTCGTGGATGCCGCCCTCTCGTACGTCCGCGGCAAGGCCAGGATCTCGTTCATCGGTGACAATCTCCTCGACGAGAAGACGTTCACCAGGGGCTATGCGTCCTATTCCGTGCTGCCCGTGCAGCCGCGCCGCCTGAGTGTCCGTCTCGATCTGCGCTACGACCGGAAGCGCTAGCGAAAGGAATACGCCAGTGGTTTCCCCCGTCAGCCCGGAGTTCCAGCCCCGCCTCGATGCCCACGTCCGCGAGATGGTCGCTTTCCATTTCTCCGACGAGACGGGAAGTCCGTTCTGGCTGGACTTCAAGAAGAAACTCGACTTCGACCCTCGCGAGAGAATCAAGGGTTTCGCCGATCTGCCGGTCCTTGGCTTCTTTCAAGACGAGTGGCTGCGCTGCAAGGAGCCGCGGATCTTCGTGCCGAAGGCCTTCAAGGACAAGCCGGTCTACGTTTTCGAAACCGGCGGCAGCACCGGCATTCCGAAGTCGCGCATCAACATCGAAGACTTCCGCCTCGACTACTCCGCCTTCAGCGAGACCCTTCCCGAAAAGTTCTTTCCGAAGGGGTCGGACTGGCTGGAGGTGGGACCTTCAGGTCCGCGGCGTTTGAGACTCGCCATCGAACACCTCGCTCAGGTGCGCGGTGGCATTTGCTACATGGTCGACCTCGACCCGCGTTTCGTCATCAAGCTCATCAAGTGGGGCGAAATGGCGATGATGGAGCGCTACAAGCAGCACGTCATCGACCAGGCCCTCACCCTGATCAAGGCGCACTCGTCGATCAAGTGTCTCTTCACCACCCCGAAGCTTCTCGAAGCGCTCTGCGAAAAGATCTCGCTCGAGAAAGCGGGGATCACCGGTGTGTTCTGCGGCGGAACCGAGATGACGCCGCAGTTCCATCGCTTCGCGGTAGAGGAGCTGTGCGGCCCGAACGTCCACTTCGCGCCCACGTACGGCAACACCCTCATGGGTCTGGCGGTAGGGAAGCCCCGTGTGCCGGAGGACAAGTACGCGGTGATCTACTATCCGCCCGCACCCCGCGCGGTGATCGAGATTCTCGATCCCAAAGACCCTTCGCGCACCGTGGGGTACGGCGAGACCGGCCGCGTCTGCCTCACCACCATGACGAAGGAGTTCTTCATGCCGCGCTTCCTCGAGCGCGATCAGGGAGAACGCGAGGCCCCGAGCGTCGGCTTCGCATATGACGGTGTGCGCAACGTGCGGCCGTTCTCCGAGCTGAATCAGACGGTCGTGGAAGGGGTCTACTGATGATCCACCTTCCTCTGCTGCGCAAAGGCGAGCCCTACATCAGTCTCGATACCGCGAAGGTCCCGCACTACCGCACCGGGGACCCGGTCGCCGAACTGAGCCTGGCGAATCCCGGGCTTATCCGGCGCGACCTCGCGCCTGAATCGCAGAAGGAGATGAGCGACGCGCTCGCCTCGATTCCGGTGAAGGACCTCGTCGCCATGTCGTCCAGGGCCGCCGACCTTTTTTTGAACGCGACTCTGCCCTGTGGTGATGACACCCAAAGCGTCGATGAGTATGTGAAGGCGACGTCAGGCACCACCGGTCTTCCGTTTGTCCTCGTGCGCCGCAACATGGCGAAGATCGCGGGCGTCATGGGGAACGTAAGCGACATCCTCGCCGGCCTGATGCGCGGCCTTCCTCTCGACGTGCTCGACACCGGATTGTCCACCGCCTTTGGCTCCGCGGTGAGTTTCACCGCGCGGGGCTCGTCCCTTGGCGTTGTCCTTCCGAGCAACTCTCCCGGCGTGCACTCGCTGTGGGCGCCCGCGATCGCCCTCAAGACCCCTCTTCTCCTCAAGCCCGGCAGCGCCGAGCCTTTCACGCCGTTGCGCATCGTCCAGGCCTTCATCGCCGCGGGGGTGCCGAAGCAGGCCTTCGCCTACCTTCCCTCGTCTCATGCGGGGGCTTCGGAGATCCTGACCCGGTGCGGCCGTGGGATGGTGTTCGGGGACACGGGCTCCACCTCGAAGTGGCTGACCGATTCGCGTATCGAAGTTCACGGACCGGGCTACAGCAAAGTGGTTCTCGGCCCCGACGCGAGCCGCGACTTCGAGAAACATATCGACACCATCGTGGC
>JAYUUU010000511.1:0-6146 GCA_043754395.1 Vicinamibacteria bacterium | reverse complement strand
AAACACCCTCCCGTGCCCTACGCTCCGCCCGGGGGCGAGGGCTTTCGGTTTGGCGAGCTGCCCAGAGACATTGGTCCCGACATCGAACGCGCCGATGAGCCGGAGGCGAGTCGCATCACGCTTCCCGAGCGTCGCAAGAGCAGCCAGACGGCGGGATCCATTGCGGGATGGATTCTGATGATCGGTGGAGGACTTCTCCTCGTGCACCTCCTGGTCAATCCTGCCGATCCCGGCATGGGCCTTGGGCTCCGTCTCGGCCTTCCGGCCCTCATCATGCTGATGGGACTCGGGCTGACCTACGTCGACAACGCGATTCAGGTGATCGAACTGACGCCCGAGCGCGTCACCTTCATCGGCCGTCACGGTTTCGTCTTCTATCAGCGCATCGTGGTGAAGCGCGCGTCGAGTCTCAACTTCGTGGGTTCCACGGAGTCGGTCTTGACGATGCACTCGCGGATACTCGCCTCGACCGTCGAACTTCCGAGCTACATCATCATGGTCTCAGGCGGATGGAGCCTCCGAAAGCGGATCCTTTTGAGGTGCACGCCCGCGCAGGGCGCGTGGATCCGCGATGCCCTCGCCTACTGGGCCTCCTCGCGGGCGTAGTCACCTTCGGCCCGCTGTGTCACAACCGGGCCGGGCCCGGACCACAGAGATCGTCAAGGGCGCGCCCTATCCGATTGCTGCTGTGACCGTGGTCCGTCCGTAAAGACCTTGGTCCGCCCCAGTAGTGCGGCACACAATGACTCAGCGTGAGTCACGCTATGATTCGGCGATGGAACAACTCTCCATGCGTGGTTTTGACAAGGAACTGAGCAAGCGCCTGCGCGCGGTCGCCAAGGAACGAGATTTGTCCTTGAATCGAGCGGCACTGCTGCTGATGCGGCGGGGGGCGGGTCTTTCCGAGGAGAAGAGTTCGGCTGCGGCCGTAGGTGACGCGCTCGATCGTTTCATCGGATCTTGGAGCGCGGCTGAAGAGAGGAGCCTTCTGAAGGCGATCAAGCCTCTGAGCGTTGTCGACGCGGACTTTTGGAAGTGAGAGTCCTCCTTGACACCAACGCCTACACCGCTTTGTTTCGGGGCCATCCAGACGTCTCTCGTCTAGTCCGACGCTCGGAAGAGGTGCTGATCTCGCCCATCATTGCGGGCGAGCTTCTCTTCGGCTTCCGACATGGCTCGCGATATGAGACAAACCGCCGAGACCTCGATGCTTTTCTGGACAGTCCTTTCGTGCGGCTTCTCGACGTGACGTTTTCGACGGCAGACCGATTCAGCCGCATCAGTGCGGCCCTCCGCAAGAAAGGCCGGCCGATTCCGTCCAACGACATCTGGATTGCTGCCCAGGCCATGGAAACCGGCGCCGACCTGCTGTCGTTCGACCAACACTTCGGGGAAATAGACGGCTTGGCCTGGGTGCAACCTCAGGCCTGAGAAGGCGTCGCCGCTGCGAGACCGGTCCCGGCTGGCGATCACGCGAGCGCCGGGACGGCCCTCAGGAGCCCGAGGCGGCGGTCGTGAGGTCCTCGCGGGCTCGCCACCACTGCTCGAGATCTCGGAGCGAGCAACGCCAGACGGGCCGGCCCTCGAGCAAACGCACGAAGCCGGTCAGCAACCGCTCGCGGAGCTGTGCGTCCTCGTCGTCGAAGACTCCGGGATGGAAAATGGCCACGTAGCACCCGCCGATGGCCTCCACCCAGTCGAGCTTGCGGGCGTAGAGGGCGATCGCCTCGTCCTCCGAGGCCCCCGCGAAGACGGGCATGGCGCAGTCGGGGGCGGTGACCGGCATCTCCAGGAGGGAGAGGGCACGCCAGCCCGACCCGACAGGAACCAGTGGATGGAAGGGGAAGTTGAACGAGCAGCCGCCGCCGTAGTGGTCGGTGTTCTCGCGGTCCACGTCGGGCATGGTGGAGTCAACCCGAAAACCGGTGGCCTCCAGCGCCTCGAAGAGGGCCGGGCTGCGGTCGAGCCTCGGGCTGCGGAAGGACGTCACGGCCCGCCCCGTGAGTGACTCCAGGGTGGTGCGCGCCAGTTGCAGCCGCGCCCTGATCCCGGCCGGCGAGAGCCGCGTCTTCCGGCCGTCGTGGCGCCACCCATGGCAGACGATCTCGTGGCGCAGCACGTCCGCGCGCTGCCACAGATGCGCATACCGCGCGGCAGGGGCGGCCACCGGGTCGATGGTGTGCGGAGGATGTCCCCATGCCTCCAGCCGCTCGAGCAGCCTGGGCAGGCCGTGGCGATAGGAGTAGGGAGTGGGCTCCACGTCGTGCGTCACCACTACGCAGGCACGACTCCCGCCCGGCCACGCAGGCTGCTCCTCCACCTGCGCCCCCGCAAGGCGTAGCGCGCCGAGGGTGCCCCTCACGAGGGCCCAGCCGGTGGTGTCCACGGGGAAGCGCGTGCAGAACGCTCCCGCCGGACGGCGATCCAATTGGCCCTGGAGGCCGTCGAGCACGCGCCGCTGAAGCCACTTGCGCAAGGCGCGCGGCGCGCGGTAGTAGGCCTGCTGGAGGGGGGAGGAGGTGGCGATCCAGCCGCCCAAGCCGTGCTTGACCGGCGGGAGGTAGGCCTCGGCCAGCAGTCGCGCCAGCGCCTCCGGAAGGTCCAGCACGCACCAGACCTCTGCGCCGCGGGCGAGGACCTGAGGCCGTCCCTCCATGTCCTCGAGCAGCACCTCCGCCTGAGCACCGGGCGCGAGGGCCACGTCCTGCACGCGCCCGGCGGGCACGTCCATCTCGATGCCGGAGAAGCGCCGTAGCACGGAGAGGTCGGCCTCCGTCCACAAGGGGCCACGACAGCGAACCCGCACCACCGGAGCGGCGCGCTCCGTGATCGAGTCGACGCCGAACCGCTCCCTCGCCCACGACAACGGCCGCGGGCCGAAGTGAAGCAAGCTCGGCGGCGGGGCAGCCACGCCGGCCACAGAGAGGACGGCTTGAAGCCCCAGATGGCTAAGCGGCGCCTCGGTGGGGAGGGAGCTCAGGGCGTGACGTCCGTGGGCCGTCGTCGAGCGACGACGTAGTAACCGAAGGCGAGGAGATGGAGGGGGTCGTGCCGGGTGACGGCCTCGACGGCGCGCGCCGACCATGTCCGCCAGGCTGCGGGACGCGGACCGGCCGCTCCCCGCAACAGCAACTGCGGGACGTGCGTCGGCTTGGGCTCGATGGAGACCACCTCCAGCCCGCACGCCTCGGCGAGGCGCCCGATGCGCCGGCGGGATAACGGCCAGTAGCGCGGCGGGTCCACGGTGTTCATGACGAGGTTCCGCTCCACTTCCGTGCCGCCGGGTCCGAGACGGGCCAGGGCGCGGGTCCCGGAGCGGCCAAGCATCCAAAGCCGCAGCGTATGCACGGGATGGGGACGGTAGACGAACAGGAACATTCGGCCGCCGGGCCGCAGCACGCGAGCGTACTCCTGAAGGATCGGCTGGGCGTCCGGGAAGTAGTGCACGACCCCGATCGAGAGCACATCGTCCACGCTGCGGTCGGCCACCGGGACCTGGAAGATCGACCCCGCCACAAAGCGTAGTGCATCGTCGGTGCGCCGTGCCGCCGTCTCGAGCGACGCGGGCGAGAGGTCGAGGCCCACGCCGAGGCTCAGCCCTCCGCGCCGGGCGATCGCCTCCAGGATGGCCCCGTCGCCGCAGCCAGCGTCGAGCACGCGGTGGCCCTCGAACGAGAACCGCGTGATCCAGGTGACCTCGCTGGTCGCGAGCTGGGGATAACGGGCGTAGAAATCGCGGACCTCGCGGCCAATCTCCGGGACAGTGCTCATCGGGGCCAAGGACGCTACCCTCGCCCGCTCCCCGCGTCAAGCGCGCTGACCCTCGCGCGTTTTACAGCGCGCTGACCCTCGATGGAGGAAACAGGGGTTTCGCTCGGGATCTTTTTTGTGCTGGCCCGGAATGCGGACGGCCCCCGCACCGGCCGTTCCGCGCGCACCACGGGCGGAGTTCATCACGTTGCTCACAACCCGTGCGTTCCCGGTGGTGATTTCGGGCAAGGTGCTTTCCGCAACATCGATGGCGTCTACGGCGCCTACACGATCGGCTCGAACGTGGCGGCCCGAGGGGCGGATGCAGGCCAACCCGCGGTCCTTTCCGAACTGACCGGGGAGGCGCTCTATCTGGCCCGGCTCGTGGTCGCTCTCGATTCCTCAGGTGCGGAAGCTCTGGGCCTTCTGGCTTTGATGCTCTACTGCGAAGCGAGGCGAGAGGCCCAGTTCGACGAGCTCGGATGCATCCGGGGATCGGGGCACGGATTGGCGAGGCCCTTGCCCTTGCGGAAGCTGACAATCTGGATGGGGGGCTCCACGCTCTCGAAAGAATTCCGCGAGAAGACGTGGCGAGCCATCAGCCCTATTGGGTGGCCTTAGCGCACCTGCAACGCCTGGCTGGCGCTCAGGCCGTCGCTGCCGAGGCGCTCTCACGGGCGATCGGACCTACCGTCGATCCTCGAGTCCGCGAACACCTGACGCGGGAGTGAGGCACCCCGGGATGGCGGTCCGGCAGATTTTAGGGATCTCGTGTAGAGCGCCGTGGTCTCGGGCCGTCCACTCACTTCGCACGCGGCTGAGGACGCGGATATGATCGTCTTCTGGAGAACCTTGCGGCCGGAAGAGTAGGAATGAGCGACCAACCGATTCCAGCCGATCCCCTCGGGCCGAAGGCGAACCTCACGGCGACGCGGGATCCTTCGCACACGCCCGACGCCGCCGAACACGCGTTGCGGGTTGTCCCCGAAATCATCGGCGACTATCGGATTCTCGGCCTGATCGGAGAAGGCGGCATGGGAACCGTCTACAAGGCCGAGCAGCTGCACCCGCAGCGCTTCGTGGCGTTGAAGATGATCACGGCGGGAATCTCCAACGAAAAGGTCCTGCGTCGCTTCAAGCGGGAGTCCGAAGCTCTTGGACGTCTGCAGCATCCCGGCATCGCGCAGATCTATGAGGCGGGAACCGCGGACACCGGCTTCGGTCCACAACCCTATTTCGCCATGGAGTTCATCCAGGGTCAGATACTCTGGGAATACGCACACGGTCGGCGTCTGACCACACCTCAGCGCCTCGAGCTGATGGTGCAGGTGTGCGAGGCCGTGCACCACGCCCATGAGCGCGGCATCATCCATCGCGATCTGAAGCCCGGCAACATCCTGGTGGATACGAACGGCCAGGTGAAGGTCCTGGACTTCGGCGTGGCGCTGCTGACGGATTCCGATGCCCACGTGACCCGTCAGACCGATATGGGGCAATTGATCGGGACGCTCGCTTACATGAGCCCCGAACAGGCCCTGGCCGACTCGCAGCCCCTCGACATCCGCAGCGACGTCTACGCGCTCGGCGTCATCCTGTACGAGTTGCTCGCGAACAAGATGCCTTACACCATTCACGGAAAGGCCGTGCACGAAGCGGTGCAAGCCATCCGGGAAGAGGAGCCCCCTCCCCTGAGCTCCGTTCACACGAGCTTCCGGGGCGACATCGACACCATCGTCACGAAGGCGCTCGAGAAAGACAAGACACGAAGGTATGCGTCGGCTATGGAACTGGCCGGCGACATTCGGCGCCATCTGGCCGACGAGCCGATCACAGCGCGGCCGCCAAGCACCGCCTATCAGATCCGTAAGTTCGCGCGAAGGCACAAGGCCCTGGTGACGGGCACAGTGTCGGTGTTCCTCGCCCTCCTCTTTGGAGTCGTGGCGAGCACGCGCGAGGCGGTGCGCGCGCACAAGGCGGAACTCGCGGCCGAGGAGCAACGCAAGCGGGCCGATCAGGAAGCGACCGCGGCACGCGCGGTGATCGACTTTCTTCAAAACGACCTGCTCGCTCAGGCGAGTGCTTCTAATCAGGGGTCGAAACCAGATCCCGAACTGAAGGTGCGGACGGCGCTCGACCGCGCAGCGGCGCGCATCGAGGGAAAGTTCGGGCAGCAACCGGAACTGGAAGCCGCCATCCAGGACACCATCGGGAAGACGTACTACCAGCTGGGGCTCTACACGGAGGCGCGGAAACAGCTGGAACGCGCGCTGGGCTTGTACCGACAGACGCTGGGTGAAGAGAACCCGAAGACACTCTCGACCATGAGCCGCCTCGGACGCACGGCCTGGCTTCAAGCCGAGTATCAAGAGGCCGGGAAGCTTCTCACTCGAGCCGTC
>JAYUUU010000510.1:0-13386 GCA_043754395.1 Vicinamibacteria bacterium | reverse complement strand
GGAAGTGCCGGCGTGCTGGTGAGCCACCGGCAGGCCTCTCGAAGCGTCCAGCCCCCGATCCTGAAGATGAGGCCGGTTTCCTCGGCGAGGTGGATGAATTCGTACGGCCCCACCACGCCTCGCTCGGGATGATTCCAGCGCACGAGCGCCTCGTACCCCGCGATCGCGCTGTCGTCGATCGCCACGATCGGCTGGTAGTGGAGGACGAACTCGTTGTGTTCGGTCGCGCGGCGCAGGGAGTGTTCGAGTTTGAGCAGGCCCACCGCGCGCTGATGCATCGACTCGTCGAAGATCTGGAACCGCGCCTTTCCCGTGGTCTTCGCCTGGTACATCGCGGTGTCGGCGTCGCGCAGCATGTCTTCAGCGCTTTCATACTGGGCGCCGCTGAAGGCGATGCCGATCGAAACCGTGGCGAAAATGTCCTGGCCGCTCACCCGGATCGGGGTCTCGAGGGCGCCGAAGATCCGCTCCACCACCCGGCGGGCGTCGTCCTTGTCGTCGAGATCGTCGAGGAGGATCGCGAACTCGTCGCCCCCAAGGCGGGCCACGGTGTGTTCGGCCCGCAAGGTCTTAAGCAGCACCTTACCGATCAGGACCAGGAACTGGTCCCCTGCCATATGGCCGAGGGAGTCGTTCACCACCTTGAAACGATCGAGGTCGAGGAACAACGCCGCGAACACGTGGGTGGGCCGGCGCTTCAGACGCGCCATCGCGGTGCGCAACCGATCCATGAAAAGCGCTCGATTGGGAAGGCCGGTGAGGGAATCGTGCAGCGCATCGTGGAGCAGGCGCTTCTCGGCCCGGCGGCGTTCGGTGACGTCGGCCCCGATTGCGGCCATGCCGCACACCGCACCCGCCGAATCGTGCAGGACCGTGGAGTTCCACGAGACCACCCGCGCCTCTCCGCGTGACGTGAGAATCTCGTACTCCTCATGGGGCGCGGTCGCCCCGGCGACGTGCTCCGCGAACGCGCTTTGCATCGACTCTCGTTTCTCGAGAGGGACCACGAGGTCGAACCAGTTGCGGCCGACCACGTCCTCTTCGTGGAGCCCCAGCAACTCGAGCGCGTATTCGTTGGCGAAGGTGATATCACCGCGCGCGTCCAGCAGGATGGAGATGAGCTGAACGTTTTCGATGAGGTCGCGCAGCCGGCGCTCGGACTCGCGCATGGCGTTTTCCGCGAGTTTGCGGTCGGTGATGTCGAAGCCCATCGCGAGCAGAGCCGGGCGTCCATCGTGTTCGATGGGGCTCAAGGTGAGATCGAGCCAGGTCTCAGCACCGGCGGCCCCGTCGAGCTTCAGTTCGAACCGCGGAGTCGCGAGGGTCGCGGGGGAGGTGGTGCCGGTCATTCTCTGTCGCAGCGCCCCCCGCGAATCGACGTGGGCGAGATCGGAGAAACGCGCGCCCATGAGTTCGGCGCGTTTCGTCCCGCCGTGGCTTCGCGCCGCGCGGTTCGCGTAACGGATGATGTCGTCCTCGACGATGAGAACGAGAGCGGCGTTTGCTTCGGTGAGGGCCAGAAAGCGCGCGTCCGCGTCCGCCCCGGGTGTCGCAGGGGCCTGGCCTAGATTGCGAAGGTAATCAAGAACGCTCAAGGGAGCCGCCATTCTGCCCCCTTTTGTCGCTCAAGTCCCCGGGTTGAAGGTGTGAATCCTCCGATACTGCGCGACTGAGCCGGGCTCGGCGAAAGGGGCGCCATCACGTTCGAGCCAGCCGTGAGCCTCCAAGAGCGCTGTCCCTTCGGTGAGAACTCCGAAGACGATCGTCGTTTCGACTCCGATGAACCGCAGGTAGCGCTGAAGGACCGCGGCCCGGCGCCAGCACCGGGGATGGATGAAAGGGATCCCCGCGCTCAGGAGAGTGTCGAGGGCATTGACCACCGATGCCGCGCTCTGACCGGGGAGTCGCCGGCCCACCGACGTCGAGAGCAGACCGAACGCACGGTCGAGCGGCATGAAACGCGCCGCCGTCACAACGACGGCGTACGATACCGCCATCCGCAGCATCAGCGAGGCGCGGGCGGGGTCGCGGACCAGCGTGCCCGCGATCCGCCCGGCGAGGCTCATGAAAACTACGGCCGCGTCGCAGCCGGCTTCGGCTTCGCCGTCGGCGTCATCCAGGCCTCGACGTCTGCGACCGTCCGCGGAACCGTGGCGGAGAGTTGCTTGAGACCGGCGTCGGTCAGGAGGAACGAGTCCTCGATGCGCACGCCGATGTTCTTGTACTTCTCGACCGCGGCTCTCACCTTGTCCTTGAACTCCCGGTTCTCAGGCGTGTCGGCGAGGTCTGAAAGTGCCTGCGGCCGGATGTAGAGGCCCGGCTCGACCACGAAAGCCATCCCTGGAGCGAGGGGGCGGTCGTAATCGCCGACGTCGTGGACGTCCATCCCGATCCAGTGACAGATCCCATGCGTGTACCAAGTGCGGAACTGCTCGCCTTTCGTGTCGGTGATGAGGCCCATTTTCAGGAGACCAGCCTTGATGACTTCCTCCGATGCCTTTTCGATGTCAGCCGTCTTATTGCCGATCTTCGCTGCCGCCATGCCCGCTTCCTGGGCAGAGAAGACAAGCTGGTAAATCTCCTTCTGAATGGGCGAGAAGGTCCCGCTCACCGGGGTCGTGCGAGTGATGTCGCCGGTTTGACCCTGGTAACTGCCGGCCGCGTCGACGAGGAGCAGATCCCCAGGCTCCATCTTCCGGCTCGACTCGCCGTAGTGAAGGATGGTCGCGTTCGGGCCGCTGCCCACAATTGACGGGTATCCCCAGCTCATCGAGCCGTTCGCGAGGTAAACCTGCTCGATGGCTGCCTCCACCTCGTATTCAAACTTCCCCGGGGCGGTGACCTTCATCCCCGCCTTGTGCGCGTCGCTTGAGATCAGAACGCTCTTCTCGAGGATCTTCTGCTCGTAGGGAGTCTTGATCTGCCGCAGAGCGTGAATCGCCGGCTGAACATCGGTGATTGATACGCCGATGTAGCGTTCACGCGCTTTGCTGGCCCACGCGTAGACCTCGGGGAGGTCCTGCGATATCGCGGGCCTCGGCCCGAGAAGCAGGGCGAGCTTTCCGCGGCCCGCCTTCACCTCGGCCTGGAACGCGTCCCATTCGGTGGTGGTCTCACCCCGCCGCAGTCCGAAGTTACGGGCGCCGAGCATGGACGCGATGAAAGACTCGAACTGAGAAACGAAGTACACGGTGTCGATTCCGGTTGCGGCCGTGACCTCGGCCTTCGTGAGGATGTGGCCATTCCAGTGCTCCCGCCGCGGGTTCGGCTCACGCACGAAGATGACCTCCTTCTTCGTGGCCGCCCCCGGCATCAGCACGAGGATGGTCCCTTCCTGAGTGAGGCCGGTGAGGTAGAGGAGGTTCGAGTCCTGGCGGTACTCGTAGTTCACGTCGGTCGAGTACACCCGCTCCGGAGCGCTCCAGGCGACCATGATCGAGCCTGCATCGAGTGCCTGGATGGCGCGGGCGCGCCGCGCCTTGAGGTCGTCCTGATACTCGCCGGCGCGCGCGGCCATCGGCGTTATCGACAACATGGTGAAGGCGAGCACGAACCGCCCCGTCAACGACCCAAACCCCTGACCGATCATCGTGTTTCTCCTGAGAACTTTGGCAGCTACTGGGGAAAGCCTTTGGCGGGCAGACCCCTGACAAGCTTCAACGCATTTTTGTAATACAGCTTCTTGAGCACGTCGTCCGGCAGCTCCATGCCGTAGAGCTTCCAGAACGCGTGATAGTCGCGGTAGTAGTCGAAATACTCGTCGCCCGTCTCGAACGTGCGCCAATAGTACGGGAATTCGTCGGGCTGGAAGCTGTCCTTGCCGAAGAGGATGCGGTCCTGATACTTGACGAAGAACGCGCGCGCGGTGCGCGGCTGACGGCCGTACTCGGCGAGGACCGCGGCGGTTTCGGGATAGACGTTTGGATGCTTGTCGAGGTAGGTCGAAAAGCGACCCAGGTCGTTCGATAGATACGCCATGTGGGCGGCGATGAACATGGTGTTCTTGTGCTTCTCGAACATCCGGTCGCGCTCGGCGAGCAACTCCTCGAAACGCGGGAAAGCGGGATCCTGATAACGGCGGTCCGGGAAGAGAGCCTCTTCGAGCCAGCGCTCGTTGTTGAAGTCGATCGGGTCGAAGAAGGGCGCGGGTTCCGCGGTGTGGATGAGAACCGGGATTGTGAGTTCCGCGCATTTCGACCAGACGGGATCGAGTTCGGGATCGTCGAGGTGGAGCCTGGCGCCATCGGGCTTCTTGATGCGAAGGCCGAGCTCCTTGAAGATCTTGAGGCCGAGGGCGCCTGCCTTCACGTCCTCTTCGAGCTGGGCCGCCGCTTTGACGCCGAAGCCCGGCGGGACGCCGCCCTCGCGGGGGAAATCGATGTTGGCGAAGAGCACCATGCGATCGGCATAGGGTGAAGTCTTGATGGCGGCGATGCCCTGCTTCAGCCGGTCGCCGGACCCGCCCGAGAGATTGACCAGGACTTGAAGATTGAGCTTGTCCATCGCGGCCACGACTTCCTTGAGCCGCTCCGGTGCGATGGGAGTCGCGTGATGCGAGTGGATGTCGATCACAGGAAACTTCGCCCGCGGTGTCGGGTGCTCGGCGACGATGAGTCGCGATTTCGGCTTGTATTCGAGGATCGTCGGAGGCGGGAACTCGGGGGCGCGGCCTTCGCCCGGCCGTCGAGTCTGATTCGCGTTCTGGCCACGCCCCTGAGCGGGAGCGGGCGGCTGGGACTGGGCTTCAGAGAGGCCGTATCCGAGGCCGATTGCCGCAAGGGAGGCGAGGGCCAGCGCGCGGCGTTGATTCCTGGTCATGTTCGTCCTTTGAATTCTGGGTGCGGGAATGGCGGCGACTTAGGGTCAGGCCGCGGCGAGCGTGCTCGACCTCTCGGGCTCGCGCCGCAGCCGGGTTCGGACCCGCTCGAGGGCGAGGTAGAAGACCGGGGTCAGGTACAGAGTCAGGAACTGCGAAAAGATCAGACCGCCGACGACCGCGAGGCCAAGAGGCCGCCGCGATTCGGCGCCCGCACCGATGCCGAGTGCTATCGGCAGCGTTCCGGCCAGCGCACACATCGTGGTCATCATGATCGGACGGAAACGGACGAGGCACCCTTCGAAGATGGCATCCGCCGCAGATTTGCCCTCTCGCTGCGCCTCGATCGCGAAGTCGATCATCATGATCGCGTTCTTCTTCACGATGCCCACCAGCATGATGACGCCGACGAACGAGTAGACGTTGAGGTCCTGACCGAAGAGGGAGAGGGTCACAAGCGCGCCGAAGCCCGCGGCCGGCAGGCCCGAGAGGATGGTGATCGGGTGGATGAAGCTCTCGTACAGGATGCCGAGGACGATGTAGATCACGACCACAGAGAGAAGCAGGAGCCAGCCGAGCCCGGCGAGTGAGGACTCGAAGGCCTTGGCCGCGCCCTGGAACGATGTGGTCACGGACGGGGGCAAGACGTCGCGTCCCGCCGCATTCACAGCGTCCACACCTTCGCCTAGCGACGTGCCCGGCTTGAGGTTGAAGGAAAGTGTCACGGCGGGGAGTTGCCCGAGGTGATTCACGAGCAGCGGTGAGACTGTCCGTGAAAGACGCGCCACGGACTCGAGGGGCACGAGCGCGCCGCTCGACGACCGCACATGGAGCAGGCCCATGGTCTGCGGATCACGCTGGAACTCCGGAAGGAGTTCGGTGATCACGCGATACTGATTGTCGGGCGCGTAGATCGTCGAAACCTGGCGCGTGCCGAAAGCGGTGTAGAGGGCATCCTCGATCTGCTGTGTGGTCACGCCGAGGGAGATCGCGCGGTCGCGGTCGATCTCCACGTGGATCTGCGGGCTCTTGATCTGCAGGTCGCTGGTCACGTCCTCGAGGCCGCTCAGGCCGCGCATCTTCTGTTCCAGGAGGGGAGCGACGCGATACAGCTCCGCCGTGTCCGAACTCTGAAGCGTGAGTTGATACAGGCTCTTCGTCTGCAGTCCGCCGATGCGGATGGGCGGAAGGATCTGCGGGAAGGCGCGAATGCCCGGCACTTCCGCGAACTTCGGGCGCAGACTCTCCACGATCTTCTGGGCCGAGGGCCGTTCGTGGCGATCGGTAAGCCGGGCAAAGAGGCGGCCCGAGTTCATAGTGTTGGTGCTGCCCGAGGCCCCGATGCTGGAGTTGAAGACCGCGATGCCGGGCTCTTTCGCCAGGATCTCCGCGAGTTTGTTCTGGTGCTCGGCCATCGCCTCGAACGAGACTCCCTGCGCCGCTTCCGCGTAGATCAGGAGCTGACCGATGTCCTCGGTGGGGAGAAAGCCCTTCGGCATGCGGATGAACATCCACAGCGTCGCGACCAGGATTACCGCGGATACGGCCATGACCAGCCGAGGCTTGCCGAGTGTCGCGCGCAGGCTCCTCTCATATACCCGTCGCACCGCTTCGAAGAGCCGGCCGCCGCGATGATCGTGCGTCTTTCCCGCCGGTTGCGCCTTCAGGAAACGGCTGCACAACATCGGCGTGAGAGTGAGCGACACGAAGCCGGACACCAGAATGGCGGCACTGATGGTCACTGCGAACTCATGCAGGAGCCGGCCGAGCAGACCGCCCATAAAGAGGATGGGGAGAAACACCGCGACAAGTGAGATGGTCATGGAAAGGATCGTGAAAGAAACTTCCTTCGAGCCGCGGAACGAGGCTTCCATGGGCGCTTCACCGTCCTCGATGTGGCGGACGATGTTCTCGAGCATGACGATCGCGTCGTCCACCACGAAGCCGACGCTGAGAGTGAGCGCCATGAGCGAGAGATTATCGAGGGAGTAGCCGAGCAGGTACATCACGAAGAACGTCCCGACGATGGCCATGGGGAGTGCGAGGCTTGGGATGAGGGTCGCGGGAAGGTTGCGCAGGAACAAGAAGATGACGAGGACGACAAGGCCGACGGTGAGCAGGAGCGTGAACTTGACGTCGCCCACGGATTCCTTGATCGACATCGACCGGTCGAAGAGAACATCGAGCGTGACCGAAGCGGGGAGTTGCTCGCGGAACTGCGGCAGCAGATCGCGGATCGCCTGCACCACGGCGACGGTGTTCGCTCCCGGCTGGCGTTGGATCGTGAGCGTGATCGCGCGCTCGAGGCCCTGTTCGGTCATGAACCAGCTCGCGACCTTGTCGTTCTCTACTCCGTCCACCACTCGGCCGAGATCCTCGAGCCGGACGGGCGAGCCGTTGCGATAGGACACGACCAGGGGCCGATAGGCCGCCGCGTTCGTGAGCTGACCGTTCGCTTCCACGGTCAGGGCTTCGGTGGCTCCCGAGAGTGTTCCGGTGGGCAGGTTCACGTTCCCGCGCTGGATCGCCGAAGTGACTTCGTCGATGCCCACGCCGCGGCTTGCGAGGGCCGAGGGGTCGAGTTGCACCCGGACCGCGTATTTCTGCGAGCCGACAACTCCTACCTGAGCCACGCCGCTGATCATCGAGAGGCGTTGCGCGATCAGCGTCTGCGCGTATTTGTCGACCTCCGACAGGGGCAGGGTCGGCGAGTGAAGGCTCATGAAGATGACCGGCTGATCCGCAGGATTCACTTTCTGGTACGAGGGCGGTGAGGTCATCGTAGGCGGAAGCTGCGATGACGCTTTGCCGATCGCGGCCTGCACGTCCTGGCCCGCCGCGTCGATGTTGCGGTCGAGGTTGAACTGCAAGGTGACCTGGGTGAGGCCGAGCGCGTTCACCGAACTCATCGAATCGAGACCGGCGATGGTGGAGAACTGCTTCTCGAGCGGCGTCGCGACCGAGGCGGCCATGGTGTCGGGGTTCGCGCCGGGAAGTGTCGCCACCACCTGGATCGTGGGGAAGTCGACGTTTGGAAGGTCGCTCACCGGCAAAAGGCGGTAACCCGCGATCCCCGCGAACAGGATGGCGGCCATGATCAGCGTGGTCGCGACCGGCCGGCGGATGAAGATCGCCGCGATGTTCATGACGCCGGAACCGCGGCCTTCGCTTCGACTTTCGCGCCTATGGTGAGACGCAGCTGGCCGTCGACGACAACCGTCGTGCCGGCGTCGATGCCCTTTTCGATGAGGGTCTCGCCGTTTCTGGCCGGGCCGATCACGACCGGCCGGACCTCGACGGTCTGATCGGCCTTCACCACGAAGACGAATGGCCCGCTCTGACCGTCCTGGACTGCGGGGGTCGGAATGGTTACGGCGTTGGCGCGCGTTTCGAGGACCATCGAGACGTCGACGAATTGTCCGGGCCAGAGTTTTCGCGCAACGTTGTTGAAGCGCGCCTTGAGCTTCACATTGCCTGTGGAGCGATCGATCTCGTGATCGACGAAGGCGAGCGTTCCGCGCGCCACGTCCGCTTCTTCGCCCCGCCTCCGGGCTTCGACCTGGAGTGTTCCGGCCTTACGAATTTCCGAAAGGCGGGATTCGGGAACGGTGAATCGCACTCCGATCGGGTCCTGCTGGTGAATGACGACGAGAGTCGCATCGTCGAGCGCGCGGACGAGATTGCCGACCTTCCCGACGATGCTGCCTGACCGACCATCGAGAGGAGAGCGGATGGAGCAGTAGTCGAGCTTCAACCGGGCGGTTTGGACCGCGGCCTCGTCTGCCTTGAGCCCGGCGATGAGCGCGCGCGCATTCGCGGTCGCACGGTCGTGCGCATCGATCGACAAGACACCCTGCGCGAGGAGGTCATCCGCGCGCCTCTTCTCGCTCTCGGCATTCAGCGCCTCTACTCGGTGTTTCGCGAGATTGGCCTCCGCGAGGGCGAGGGCCGCCTCGTAGGGGCGCGGATCGATGGTGAAGAGAAGCTGTCCCGCCTTCACGTTTTCACCCTCGCGGAAGTGGATGGCCGCGATCGCCCCCTCAACCTGCGGCCGCACCGTCACCGTCCAGAGCGACTCGACCGACCCGATGGCGCGGAGCTCGATCGGGAAGTCGCCCTGTTTCGCCTGAGCCATGGTCACGGGGACGGCGGTAGCGGCCGCGGACTTGACCGGGGCGCCGCCGCACGCGAGGAATGTGAACGGGAGAGTCGCGAGTGCGGCTCGCGTTGTCTTTAGCCTCATGGGTTCGGCGATCCTAACCGCGCCGCGGCGCTCGCCCCGGCGGCTTCGGCGCGAAACGAAACGCATCTTGCGTCAGCGGCAGGTCGGCAGGGCCGATAGAATGACTGGATCTCCGTTCATCAGGCGCCTATCCATCCCATGTCCGTCAATCCCGTTACCGGGCCCACTCCGCCCCCCGCGCGCGTTCTTTGGACTGACTTCCACCCGCTGTGACGGAGGGACTCGTCCAGGGCGAGGCCGTGGGCCATCTGCGCCGAGCCCGCATCGCCGCGGTTGCTCTCGTGGTCCTTCTGCTGTTTGGGACCTGGGAGGCCGGGTTCCGCCCCGCGAAGGTTGGGCCGCGCGCCCCGCTTGGCGCGCTCACCGTTCCAGGGGGCCGTCCGGTCGCGATCGTTTCGAGCGAGGCCTCCGAAGCCTGCATCGGCGCCGCCGAGTTTTCGGCGCACGCCAACCGGTGGCGCGTCCTCCTTCAAGGAGCGGGTTACAAGACGGAGGCGATCGGCGATGCTCAGCTTGAAGCCGGTCTCGATAAATATGCCGCGTTGATCCTGCCCTCGGTGGTCTGCCTTGGCGATGCGGCGCGCGTCGAGATCGAGCGTTACGTTCGCGCAGGAGGCGGCGTGGTTGCGACCTGGGCTCTGGCCGCCCGCGACCAGAGGGGCGAATGGCGAGGCTACGACTTCCTGCAGACCCTCACCGGAGCGATTCGATTCGAGATCGACGCGAAGTCGCCACCATGGTTTGTGAGCGTGCGCAGCGGGAGTCCCCTCGGCGCGGGCCTGCCGGGCGGCTCGCGGATGCAGGTCACCTCTCTCGAAAGGCTCGAAACCACCGCTCTCGACGTGGATGCTTTCTGGAGCGATGCCGGTCTTCGTCCCCGGAGCCCGGGGTGGCCCGACGACTACCAGGGTGCGGCGGTGACACGGCAACTGGGAGAAGGCCGCGTGGTGTGGCTCGGGTTTCACGAGAGCTCCTCCGTGACCGAAGAGGCCGACCGCTCTTCCGCCCTCCTCCTCAATGGTGTGGCGTGGGCCGCCGGGCGTCCGTTGGTTGCCGTCGAGCCGTGGCCCCAGCCTTTTTCACACGCGATCCTGGTGGCAGTGGACGTGGCTGAATACCCCGATCGCGCCCGCAGGCTGGCCACCGCCACCGCCGAGGCGCGCGTTCCCGCGACTTTCTTTGTGGACCCATCCCTCACGAGCGACCGCGGACTCGTGGGTGAACTCAAGGCGGCGGGAGAACTGGCCCTCAAGTGGCGCCATGAAAGTGAAGCCGGCCGCGCTCGTCACGCGCTCGACCGTTTGAATCTCGACTGGGCGCGGCTTGCCTTGTGGAGCCGGTCGGCAGTATGGGCGCGCGGCGTGCGTCCCTTCGGAGATACCCTGGACCAGGCCGGCAGTGAGTTCCTGAGTGAGGCCGGGGTTCGCTACTTCCTCGCCGCGGGGGGCGTCGATTCCGTCCTGCCGAAAGCGAGGAGTGTCAGGCGTCCGCCCGAGTGGCTGACCGGCGAAGGTTCGGTGGTGGCCTTGGGTCGCAGCACCGACGATGACCTGCATCTCTCACCGCTTGGCCTTGAAGGATTGAACCCCGAATGGATCGTGCGACGGGTGGTTGACGACAGCGAAGGTGTCGGCCGCCTCGGAGGTCTGTACGTGCTCTCTCTCCACACGCAGGGCCTCGGCGGCCCCGAGTACCTCCCAGCACTTCGCGCGATCCTCTCGCAACTCGCTGCTTCCAGCGCCTGGGTTGCCCGTGGAGGCGACGTGGCCGAATGGTGGTCTGCAAGGAGCCGCATCACCGCGTCCCTCTCCTCCCCCTCGGCGGCTTCGTTGCGTATCGAAGTGGTGAGTGGAGCGAGTCAACCCCTCGAGAACCTGGCACTCGCCCTCTACCCCGGGGCCCTGCGCGGAGTACCGCGTGTCCAGTCCATGTCTCCGGGCCCGCCGCCGCAAGTGACCGTCGATGCCGCGGGTCAAAGGCTGAAGATTGCTCTGCCTCGCCTCGAGCCGGGACGAGCCGTGAGGTTCGAACTCAGCTTCGACCGCTGAGGTAGGGCCAGGCCGCAGGGTCCTCGTGGCCGAGCCGCCAGGCCGAGAAGCCGGCAAGACGCAGACGCCTTGCGAGCTGCAGCCGGTCGCGCGTGCTTTCCTTGTCCTGAAGCCAAACGACATTTGGCGCACCGTCCTCATCGAAAGCGAAGCTGCTCTCGCCCTGAACCGGGTCGCGCGTGATCGCGGCGCTTTGCGCGCGGGAAAGGGCCACCGCCTCTTCGTAGGTCCCTTCGACGATGCCTTTCGCACGGAAGCGGCGGTAGTACAGCGGCACGCCGAGCATCAGCTTTTTCGCGGGAACCTGGGTCAGAAGGCGCTTCATGCACGCCTCCACCCAAGGCCTGCCGGAAACGGGCCCGGGGTTGTCGGCCGATGTGTGTTCGTCGTAGGTCATGACGGTGAGGAAATCGGTCGCGGCGGCCAGGGCCTTGTAGTCGAAAGCCACGGCGCGTTCGTTGAGAGGCTCGGGGTGGGTGGTGCTTGGAACCGTGAAAAACGGCGCGGGTGCGGCGATGCTGAGTCGCAGCCCCTTGCTGCGAAGTCGACCCGCGAGTGTACGCACGAAAGCAGTGAAGGCCTCGCGGTCCTCTTTGGGGACGTTCTCGAAGTCGAGTTGAAACCCGCGCAGCTTGAGGCTCACGCCCGCTTCGACGAGTGCGACGATCACTTCGGACTGGACTCTCGAATCGGTGAGAACGAGATGGGCTATCTCCCGCCGGAACTCCTGATTGAGGATCAGGGGCATGAGTCGCGCCTTCGCGGTTCGGGCCCACGCCAAAAGTTCGGTGTCCACCAGGCTCACGAGGCTTCCCACGGCGTCCACCTGGTACCACTGAGGCGAGACGAGGTCCATCTGGGCGGCGTGACGGCGCAAGGATGCGACCGACGCTTCGTCCGCGGTGACATAGAAGTGGCGCTGCAGCCCCGCCGCGTGCGCCCGCTTACCCAGGGCCAGCCACGACAAGACCCCTATGGCCGCACGCCTATTCATCGAAGGTCACATAGTAGATGTAGCTCGTCTGCTGCGGGATCCGGCTGAAGCGAAGGCGCAGCAGATCCTCGCGGTCGTCGAGCCGGAACTGCGGTGTCGCGAGCCGGAACACCGGCGAGCGCACTCCCACTTTTTGAGGGCGATAAGGAAGGTAGATCGAAATCCCTACGTCGTCGATGTCCGCGAGGCCTTTGTTCGCGACTTCGAGGTAGAGACGTCGGGGCCCCAGGGGACGCAGGCTCACTTCGACCTTCTGGCGCGCGGACCACCAGCGGACGATCTCAGAACCGCTCGCTACCCAGGCCGGACTCGATTTGATGGCGGTGAAGATGCGGGTCAGGTTGCCTCGATGGTCAGGCGCGCCAAGCAGGTCCTCATGAATGTGAAGCGTGTACAGCCCGCCCATCTCCATGATCAACCTGAAATCGCTCATCCATCGCGGCACGGGATCGCCGGAGGTTTCGGCCAGCATCTCGAAATCATCGGGACCGGTCGAATAGATCTTGGTCACCTCGGACCTTTGGAGAGGGAACAGGGCTGACTGCTGGAACTCCACGATGTCGGGCACCGCCTGGCTCGCCCCGCGATCACCGATCAGATAGCGGTAGCCTGTCTCGTTCATGGCCCCCACAACAAGGGTGTTCACAAGTCCCTGAGGAGGGGAGAGCCCGCGGGTTTCCTTCCCTGTCACCGATTCGATCTGCTCGCGCGAGAGCCGCAGCCGCTCCAGTTGCCGGGTTGAAGCGATTCCAACGAGCGGCTCGTCCGAGTCCGACGCCGAAGCCACCTCGCCCTTCTCGCCGAGGCGCTTAACCAGAGCGGTGGCGGTCTTTGCCAGTTGGGAGCTCACGAAGTACGTCGCGTTCATCGACTCCTGCCCGATCAGGTCCACCAGACTGCCTACCCCCTCTGACGCGTTGTCGATCTGGATGGCAAGAAGGGCCGCGGCCGGCCGCTCCCCGGGCCAGGCCGCGCGAGTGGCCACCGCGGCTCGGCCGGCCCAGCGGAGGGAAACGGCCATGTAACTCTCGAGCGACTGCTGGTCGAAATAATGCTCGGGGCGCACGGTCTCGTCGAAGCCGAACCACACCACTCTTCCGGCCCCGTAGTTCGTGTGAACCGCGAGAGCCGATTGTTCGGCCGAGTCACCGCGCAACGGCCGCAGACGGTGATCGCTCAGGTAAGCGTCGGGTGCTTTCGCCCTCAGCACCACCAGATCCTGAGCCGGAAGTTCAAGCCTCCGGCCGGCCGGCACGCGGTCGGAGAAGAAACGGTTGCCGGAGAA
>JAYUUU010000509.1:0-18345 GCA_043754395.1 Vicinamibacteria bacterium | reverse complement strand
CAGAAGTCGAGAAGCCTCACCCGGGCGTCGATGTTCCTCCTCGCGGCCCTCGCCACCGTCCTCGCGGTCACGCCGACGATTCACATGGGCGTGCACTTCAACCGCTACCTGCTCTTCACGCTGCCGCCGCTGCTTGTTCTCTTCGCGGTGGGTCTCGACCACGCGGCCCGACTCTTGAGCAGAGCCTTCCCGGTCCCGGTGGAACGCGTCTTCTTTCGGCTGGGCGCTCTGGCCTGTGTGTTCGGTCTCTTGAGCGTGGCACGATTCGCCCTGCTCTACGCGGACTCCGCGGCCGCGGTCTACAAGAAGGACGAAGCCATCTTTGATTTCATCAAGGCGCGCCTGAGCGAAGACGCGACGTTCCTGAGCAATGGCGTTTCCATCGAATACCGAACCGGCCGTCGAAGCCTGAACCTGAGTGGGGTCGTGACGCCCGGTTTCGCGTCGATTCTGTCGGTCGAAACCGAAGCCTCGGCTTTCGAAGTGCTGAGCCGGAAGGAAACCGGCGCGCTCCCGAAGTATTTGATCGCCCAGGAGTCCTATGTCCAGGGTTCGCCCGCCTGGGCGGCGCTTGTGGGGGGGCCTTCGGTGTTCCTCACGTCGAGCCTCGACGGCGCTGAATTTGGGATCTACCCCACGCGCTCCGATCTGCTCGGCCGGCAATTGGGCCTGGTTCGCCTGACCCCGCCTCCGGAATGGCGGCTGGTGGATACGATGAATGTCACCGACCCGCTCGATGAGAGAAGCCACGGGTATCGGTTCTCTTCCTCCGTGGGAACGCGGGCTCTCTTCGGCGCGTTGAAGATGGACAAGTACGAAGGATCGGGCCGAAACGAGGGGCTCGAGGTTGCGGATGGCGGGCGCGTCATCTTCGGCGCTGAGACATTCTCCATAGCAACCCCTGGCACGGGAGACCTGTTTCTTGTGATGCGAACCCACGGAGCACCCTCGGCACGAGTCCGTCATCCCTCGGGCGAAAGCCGGATGGATCTGGCCATGCCCGAGAGTGCTTTAAGAATCACGACTTCACGTGGCCGAACCGAATGGTTCCGCGTCGCACTGACGCCTGGCTGGAATGAAGTCGTCTACAGCGTTCCCGCGGGCCTCCTCGATTCGAAGGTGACGCGGCTTCAGCTCGAGGGCCGTTACGCGTCTTACTGGTACGCGGCATTCCAGAAGTACTGATCAGCCGAAGAGCCGCATGCTCCAGGAAATCGCGAGACTGAGAAACGACAGACCAAAGGTGACTCCATAGCGGGGTGCTCGAGGGAGCGCATCGAGACCGTAGAAGGCAAAGGCCACGAGAAACGGAATCTTCACCGAGTAGTAGAAGAAGTCGAGGTAGGTCAGCGCATAAACCGCCACAACGGCGGCCCAGAGTGCGAGTGCTGGGAGCAGAAAAAAGTCCCTCCGCCAGGCGGCGAGCAACAGCCCCCATAAGGCCGCGAACAAAAGAAGATCGTGCAGGAACTGGAAGATGTTCGCCTCCGGACCTCGACTCATCGCCTTTCGGACCCCGATGAGGATCCACGGCCGGATGAAGGGTTCGCCCGTCTGCATGCGCGTGAAGGCGGTCAGAAAAACCGCGTTGATGTTGGTATGCAGGCCCACCGCCGCGTTGCGTACATTGGTCAGGTAGGTTCCAGGCTTCGCAGCGATGTTCGTGAGGCTCGCATCCCGCGCGGCATCCTCCAGGCGCAGGATGTTCCGCTGATAGGTCTCGAGGGTGTACTCGTTCTCCCCCGTTATCGACCGATAGATCGGCATGTAGTGCCGAAGAGTTAGCAGCCCCCATTCATACCGGTCCGGATTGTGCTGCGCGACCTCCGAAGTGCTCGCGAAGAGCGCGTTCCAACCCTGCACATTGATCGGAATCACGCGGCCGGTCAGCGCGAAATTCCGGGCCGTCCACGGCGCGATCGAAAGGATCATGCCCAGCACGAAGACGAGATAGCGCGAGCGTTCCCTGCGAGTGCTCTGAAAGGACAAGAACACCGGAAGCAAGGCGAGCGGCGCCAGTAGTGTCACGGGACGGACAAGAGTGGCGATTCCGAGAAAGAGTCCGCCCAGGAAGAAGCGGCCGAGGGCGTCCACGTCGCGCTTTTTGAAGGCGGCATCCAGATACAACACGAGACCCAGAAGCAGGACCCATTGAAGGGTGCCGTAGTGAAGCAGCGTGACCGAGACCAGCGTGTACGCATTCGTGCCCAACAGCACCGAGGCGGCAAGGGCGGTCGAGGGACGAAGCCTTTGGGCCAGCCAGTGAAAGAGGAGGAGGCTCGCGAGGCCAAGCAGGAACGAATCCACGATGTGAAGGGCTACCGGTCCGCGGGTGTTGACCTCTTCTATCGAATGCGTTCGCGGATCCACGGCCAGCCGCAGGACCGCGGCGATCCACAACGGGTATCCCGGGGGGCGATGAAGAACGGGTTCGCTGCCATTGCCCAGGACGCCGAAGGTCGCGAGGTTTCGACCCAGCACGAACCACTCGCCGCCGTCCGCGGCGCCGTCCGCAAACTCAAATCGAACGAGCCGGCTTCCGACGGAGAGCGAAACGGAGGTGACGAGGGCGAAGACAAGGAGACCCAAAAGCGCCGGACTCGGTCCGCCCTTGGCGTCCTCGGCGGAGGCGGTCACTTCCCGGCAGGGGGGGCGGGCGCTCGCCGCCAGAGAGGAGAGTTGCGCGAAACCGTGACGGCTCCCGTCTCCGGGTCGAAGTCGAAGGGCACACCCGCGAGGTCCTGGACTGTCTTGATCGCGCCACGCGCTCGCAGCTCCTCGAGGGAGGAGGAAAGGTCATTCGTCCGCTTCCGATACTCCGCGACCTGTTCTTCGACGGACCGCGCGGCGATTCTGTTGCGCACAACCTCGAGTTGAGTCTCCGCGTTCTCACGAAGCACCCCCGGTTCGGACTGCTCACGAATGAGCGTCCACATCTGAAGCGAAGCCTCGAGCTTGCCGCCGTGCGCCAGCACCTGGGCGGCCAGCGGCTTCAACCAGGGCGCGGAACCGGGGACCTCGGCGGCCTGAAGGAGGACGCGCGATCCCGCCTCGGCGTCTTGCAGGTAGACGAAGTTGAAGAGCCCCTCATCTTGTCGGAGTCGCCAGTTTGTCGGGTTGCGATCCGCACCCTTCTTGAGGAAGGCCACGCCCGCCTCGGGCTGCCCGGCGCCAACGGGCCTTTCCTCGGAGAGGAATACGGCGCCGTAGCGATAGACAATCTCGAACCGCGGATCGAGTTCGGCCGCGGTTTCGAGAAGCGGAGAGAGATCCGCGTAGCCGGTGGGCGCTTGGAGCTGCTTCTGGCGGCCGTAATACTGAACCGCCCGAAGCCAGTACAGATCCGCGAGCACATCGGAGAAGCCAAGGCTGAAGGCCCTCACCACCGGGCCGGTCCACACGCTGGACACATCGGGCTCAGGCCCCATCGCTTCAATCGTCCCGTCGACTCGCTGCTGCGCCAAGGGCACCAGCAGTGCGGCCACCACAAGTGCCGCGAACCGGCGGATCATTTCAGATCCCGGCGCTCGAAGGCGATCGCGGCCAGGGACAGGAGGGCCACGATATAAGCGACCGCGTAGGCCCAAAGTTCCGCCACGAGACTCCACGGAATAGCGTCGCCGTAGATCGCGCGCGTCTTGAGATCGAAGTTCAGGAGATTCGGAAGGGCCAGATACAACGCGCGGCCCAGCCAGTCGGGAAAGCCCTCGAGGATCAACGAGGCATTCCGCAAGACATCGGTGAGCCGGCCCAGCATCGCGAGCACCGTTGATCCCAGGAGTGCTAGAGCCCGCGAGGACGTCGAGGACAGGAAGGTGGCGATCGCCGCAGTGAGGCAAAGCTGCATGTAAATCGCGATGGTCGCCTGAGCAAGCCCGAGGGAGAACGACCCGCGAGCAAGGAAAAGTGCGAGGGCCAGGCCGGAGATCATCAGGAGAACGCTCGTGAGCAGGGTGAGACAAAGGCCGAGATATCGACCCAGGATGAAGGCGCTCCGGGTGAGCGGCTTCACCACCAGAAGGTGAAGGGTGCGGCGATCCACGTCCCGCCCGATCAGGTCCGCGCCGAGGAAGATGGCGATCAGGGTCCCGAAGAACTCAGTGGCGGCAAGACCGATGTCCTGCAGGATCTTGGTGTCCTGCCGGACAGAGATGTCCTTGAGGATCAGGCTGGTGGCGAGAAGCAGAAAGGCGAAGAAGAGCAGGCCCAGGAACAGCCGCTGACGAACGGATTCGAGGTAGGTGTTGTACGCGACCACCCATAGACGCCTCAGAGAACTCATATCAGTTCCCTCCGCCTTTGGTGGGGGTGAGGAGATCCTCGACACTCATCCGAACCGGGGAAACGCTCACGAGCTGGGAACCCTGCGCGACGAACTGGCCGATGGTTGAGGCAAGCTCGCTCTGGTTCACACGCACGCTGATCCGGCGCGATTCCTTGTCCGCTTCACTCGTTATGCTCACGGCCCGGTGGGCGAGACGGACGCAGACCACTTCGAATTCCGTGGGGATCCCAAGCAGCTCGTCGAATGTGCCCACCGCCACGAGCTGGCCTCCGCGCATCAAGGCCACGCGGTCGCAGACGTACTCCGCATCCGGGATGATGTGGGTGGAGAAAAGGATCGAGCGGCCTTCGCTGCGCAGCTCCATCATCAGATCGCGGACGAAGCGACGGCCGAGTGGATCGAGTCCCGACATGGGCTCGTCCATGATCAGGAGCTCGGGATCGTTGATCAGAGCCTGGGCGAGGCCGAGCCTTTGGAGCATGCCTTTGGAATAGGTGCGGATCGCGCGGTGGCGACTCTCGAATAGTCCGACACGATCGAGCAAGCGGTCCACTCGAGCGTCGAGGCCCTTGCGGTCCATGTCGAAAAGCCGACCCATGAAACGCATGAACTCGAATCCGGAAAGATAGTCGTAGAAGGCGGGCTGTTCCGGCAGATATCCAACCTTGGAACGCCATCCGTTCGTGGTGCTAAGCGCGCCCGCAAGCTCGATGCGGCCGTGATCGGGCACGAGAAGGCCCAGCAGAAGCTTGATGGTGCTCGTCTTTCCCGCACCGTTCGCGCCGATCAGGCCCACGATCTCGGCCTTGGCGATGCTCAAGTCCAGGGGCCCTACGCGAAATCCGGGCTTGCGGCTGAAGGGTGTGCGGATGAGCTTTGAGGCGCCTGATACGGCAAGGACTGGGTGGGACATTGGCTATCGCAGTTTACAAAGAACATGAAGCGCGTAAAAGAAAAAAGCCCCGGGCAAAGCGGGCCCGGGGCTTCAAAGACACGAGGCAGCGATCCATTCAGACCGCTCCCCCGAGCATTACGAGATAACGGTGCAGGTCGCCGCGAGCTGAGACAAGGTGCACTCGTTGACGCCAGTGATGTTCTGGCAGACGCGGCCGGAGGCGTCGCCGCCGAAGCCACGGACACCGGTCTGGCCGATGGTGCTGGGGGCAGCGCCGTAGCAGAAGCCGTCAATCACGAGAGCCAGGGTGGTGGGAAGGGCCGCCGGAGTGTTGCCCGGGATGAAGTTGCGGTTGTAGCCGCTCTTGGGAGCCATCGCGACCATGGTCGCGTCAGCGAACGTGGGTGCGGTCCCCGGGTAGCCGATGATGCAGGGAGCGGGAACGTTCAGGCAAGCGATGGGGGCGTACCAGCCGTTCGCGGCCGACTGGAAGGCAGCCTGGGCGGAGAGGATCGAACGGATGTCGCCGATGGTGCCGGCTTCGTTCGCGGAGACGCGAGCGCGAAGGAGCGAGGGAATCGCGATGGCGGCGATGATGCCGATAATCGCAACGACGATCAGGAGCTCGATGAGCGTGAAGCCTTTTTGATTTTTCTTCATTTGGTTCTTTCAGGTTAGGGATGTTGTGGGCCAGAGGATCCGGCCTCGACAGACAGGAGGGAGCATGAAGCATGCCAAGAAAATAGCTGTGTAAGTCTAAGATTCTAAAGAGAAATAAGCCAGGATCGAGGGACAAGTGTTTGTCCCTCGCGGACAAAAAATTGTCCGTCCCTAGTCGGACGTTTTTGAGAGCAGGTATTTGAGGGCCCGCTCATTAAGGCCTAAGAGCTTCGCCGCCTCGGGCCGGCGACCGCCGCTCAGTTCCATCGCTCGCCGGACCAGATGCGTCTCGGTCCGCTTTACCGTCTCCTTGATGAACTCGGGAAGAGAGAAACCCACATGGGGATCCGGCAACGATTCATCACGTGCGGGGTTCGCGAGAGAAAGATCATCGGGACCAACGTGGTCTCCGGAGGCGAGGGTCAAGGATCTTTCGACCACATTCTCGAGCTCACGCACGTTGCCCGGCCAGGGATGTCTCATAAACGCGACCATGGCCGCGGGGGAAAATGCCCGTCTTGGTACGCCGCCCTGGCGGAAGAGTCGGGCGGAGAACTCGGCCACCAGAAGCGGGATGTCATCGAGCCTCTCGCGCAGGGGAGGGATCGGCACCTGGATGACGTCGATTCGATAGTAGAGATCCTCGCGGAAACTTCCCTCACGGACCATCTGCATCAAGTCACGATGCGTCGCCGCGATGATCCGAACGTCTACCGGTGTTTCGTCGGCGCCGCCCACTCGCCTCACCCGCCTCTCCTGAATCACGCGCAGGAGCTTGACCTGCATGCTGAGCGGCATCTCGCCGATCTCGTCGAGGAGCAGCGTCCCCTGGTGCGCCTGTTCGATCACTCCCGCGCGGGCCTGACGGGCGTCGGTAAAGGCGCCCTTCACGTGACCGAACATCTCACTCTCCAGGAGCGACTCGGCGATGGCGCCACAGTTGATCGCGACGAAGGGCCGGTTTTTGCGGGGCGAGAGATCGTGAATCGCGCGCGCCACGAGCTCTTTGCCGGTACCGCTCTCCCCCACGATCAAGACGGTGGACGAGGAGCTTGCCACCGCGCGGATGCGGGCCACCACCGATCGCATGGCCGCGGACTTTCCAATAAGGCCCTGGATGCCCGCGCGCGCGCCCACCCGCTCGCGCAACTCGCGATTCTCGCGCCGCAGTTTCTCTCCCTCGATCGCCTGCCGGACCCGGATGCGAAGCTCGTCGAGGTCGAACGGCTTGGTGAGGTAGTCGTGGGCGCCGAGCTTCATGGCTGCGACGGCGGTGTCTGCCGACCCATGAGCGGTGAGCACCACCACGGCGGTTTCAGGAGAGACCTCCTTGGCGCGCTTCAGAATGGAAAGACCATCGCCGTCCGGCAGTTGAAGGTCGGTGAGAACCAGGTCAAAGCGCTCGTTGAGCAGAGCCAGTCCCTCGGCCTGGCTCGAAGCCGTGGCCACCTCGAAGCCGGCCCGGGAAAGGCCGAGCTTCAGCACATCGCGCAGCGAAGGCTCATCGTCTATGACAAGGATGCGGCCCTCCGTGCCGGCGGCGGGCGCCTCGTTCACGCGACGGCTCCTGTTCTTTCGGGTATCGCCGCGGCGGGGCTCTCGAGGATCAGGCGAATTCGAACGCGGGTGCCCCGCGCGGGCTCGGATGAAATGAGCACATCCCCGCCCCGGGCCCTCACGAGACGGTGAGCGATGGCGAGGCCGAGACCCGTGCCCATGACCTTGCTCGTCCGCAGGGGTTCGAAGAGCTGGGCCACCTGACGACGGTCCATCCCATGTCCTTCGTCGGCGACTTCAACCTCCGCGAAGCCGTCCATGGACCGGATGGTGAAGGTCAGGCATCCCCCTTGGGGCATCGCCTCTAGCCCGTTGCGGGCGAGGTTCCACAGGACCTGCATCAGTTCGTCTTCGGCTATGGCGACCCTGAGCGTCCCGGGCGGAGGCGAAAAATCGATGCGGTGATTCGGCCTGCGCTCCGGGCTGATCTCGATGAGCCGCACCGCGTCGGAAAGCACCGCGTTCAGATCGCAGTAGACCACCGGCTTCTGTGTCTTGACGTCACGCAGATACGAGGTCACGGTCGCGGCGAGGCGGTCCGCTTCCTTCGAAATGATGCGTAGCAGGCTTTTCTGATCCTCCGCGACCGACGAGCCCTCGGCCAGCAGTTTGGTGGCGGCGCTGATGGCCCCGAGCGGATTCCGGATCTCGTGGGCGAGCTGTGCCGCGGTGCTGCCCACGATCGCGAGTTTCTCGTTCAGGAGGGCCTGGGCCTCCAGCCTGCGCACTTCCGTGAGGTCGCGAATGACGATGAGCCTCCCCCCTGGCCCCGTCCCGGACAACTCCGATATCCACAGCCCGAGGACGCGATGCTCCCCGTCTCCGCGGGTGTGGTCCAGTTCGAGCGTGGTCTCAGCATCCGGCCGCGAGCGGTTATTCAACTCCTTCGAGGCGAACAACTCGTCGGCCGATCGGCCTTCAAGACTGCCCCGGGGAACGCCGAGCATCTCGGCGACGCTGGCGTTCGCGAAGGACACGCGGTCGGAGCTGTCGGTCACGAGCAGGCCGCTGTGGATGTTCTCGACCACCAGCCGGTTGAAGTCCTGCAGTGTCGCTACCTCACCGGCAGCCGCATCCAGGCTCTCCCCCGCGCGCTTGAGCGCCTTGGTGAGCAGCTGGCCGAGGGCGGCCACGGGAAAGGACGAGAGAGCCATTCCGACGACAACGCCCAGTACCCCTTTCATGGGGCCTCGCGCGATCTGCCCCACCCCTTCGTCCGGGATGACGCCTGCCCTCACCAGCAGGAGCACGCTCACGAAGAGGCCGTTCGCGACCGACGCCACCAGGAAGCCACGCCCGAGAAGCACACTGCCGCACAGCACGCTGATCGGGTAGAGGATGGAGAATCCGGTTCGGCCCGTGCCGGTGAGATAGACAAAACCCGTGATCACGAGCAGATCCCCCAAGATCTGCACGAGCGCCTGTGTCCTATAGGGTGCTATCACCAGAAGAATGGCGTAGACCAGGTTCAAAGCAAACGTCGCGGAGATCAGCAGGAAGATGGGCACGGGCAAGGTGCCTTCCTGCACCGCTTCGATGTACCCGGCCACGAACAGCAAAACGGTGACGATGACCAGGCGAAACCCGATCATGGCGCCCAGGGAGAAGGG
Organism: Vicinamibacteria bacterium; assembly: GCA_043754395.1. Lineage (GTDB taxonomy): Bacteria > Acidobacteriota > Vicinamibacteria > Fen-336 > JAGNNV01 > JAGNNV01. The sequence continues at coordinate 9,338 of JAYUUU010000509.1, read as the reverse complement.
TGCTTGCTGCGACGAGGGATGGTCGCGCAGACGAGGCATCAGGACCGCCCTTTAGAGGGTCGGGCCGCCGTCGGGCCTGTTGCCCGGACCAACGGCTACGACAGCTGAGAGATGAGCGAGAAGAGCGGCAGGTACATCGCGATGACGATGCCGCCGACCGAGCAGCCGAGGAACAGAATCATGATCGGCTCCATCAGGGTCAGCATGTTCGCGACCGCCTGGTCGACTTCATCCTCGTAGAAATCGGCGACCTTCGAGAGCATCGCGTCGAGCGCGCCCGTCTGTTCCCCGACGCTGATCATCTGGACCACCATCCCTGGGAAGATCTTGGTTTCCTTGAGCGGCTGGGCGATGGTGAGACCGCCTTCAACCGACTTGCGGACGGACATCAAAGCGTCTTCGACGATCGCGTTGCCGGCGGTGCGCGCCGTGATCTCGATGCCGTCGAGGATCGGAACGCCCGAGGCGATGAGGGTGGAGAGAGTTCGACAGAACTTCGAGACGGCGATCTTCCTGAACAGGTCGCCGAAGATCGGCATCTTCAACAGGATCTTGTCCACCATCCGTCTTCCGTTGTAGGTCGCGTAGTACTGGCGGAACGCATACTGGATCAGAAACGCGCCGATGACGATAAAGGGCATCAGCCGGACGAGCAGGTTGGACGCGGTGATGACGATCTTGGTGGGCAGCGGCAGTTCGGCGCCTAATCCGGCGAACATCGCGGCGAAGGTCGGGATGACCTTCCACAAGATGACGCCGATGACGAGGACCGCGATGCTGATGACCGCGACGGGATACATCATGGCGCCCTTGATCTGGGCCTGGAGCTTGACCGACTTCTCGATGTAGGTCGCAAGTCGTTTCAGGATCGTATCGAGAATACCGCCCGCCTCACCTGCCGCGATCATGTTGCAGAATAGGTCGTCGAAAACCTGCGGATGCTTGCGCATCGAATCGGCGAGGTTCAAGCCGCTTTCCACGTCCTGCCGGGTCGCGATGATGACCTTCGCGAAGTGTGGGTTCTCCTGCTGGGACCCGAGGATTTCGAGGCACTGCACCAGAGGAAGACCGGCGTCGATCATGACGGAGAACTGGCGGACGAAGATCGAAAGGAGCTTCGCCGGAACGGACTTGCCGGTGGCCTTGGGGCCGCCCTTCTTCTTCTCCGCAATTGAGGCGATGGTGACGCCTTCCTTGCGCAGGCCGGCGGTCACCTCATCGGGATTGGCGCCGATCCGTTCGCCGGAATACGGCTTTCCGTCCCGGAACTTGCCTTTGACTATGTAAGTCGGCATCGGGTGTCTCCTTTAAGTCCGTGGTCCTAGAGTCAGCGAGCCGCCGCGGGGGGACGGGGCGGCCCACCGGGCCGCGCGCCGGCGGCGCCGCCCGGCGCGGTGTTCGAACCGACACCGCGATTGATCATGTCCTGCAACTCGTCGGGCAACGAACTTCGCTGAAGGGCGGTTTGAAGATTGATCTGCTTCGTCTGGTACAGCTGAGCCAGGCTCTGATTGAACGTCTGCATGCCGAACTTGTCCTGCCCGGTCTGCATCGTCGAATAGATCTGGTGGATTTTGTCCTCGCGGATCAGGTTTCGGATCGCGGGGTTCGGAACGAGGATCTCCATGGCCATCGCGCGGCCCTTGCCGGAAATCTTCGGGAGAAGCGCCTGGCAGAGAATGCCTTCGATGGTGAGGGCGAGCTGTGCGCGCACCTGGCCCTGCTGATGGGCCGGGAACACGTCGATGACGCGGTTGATGGTCTGGGCCGCCGAGTTCGTGTGCAGGGTTCCAAACGTCAGGTGGCCCGTTTCGGCGATGCGAAGCGCGGACTCGATGGTTTCAAGGTCGCGCATTTCGCCGACGAGAACGACATCGGGATCTTCGCGGAGAGCTGCGCGCAACGCGTTAGTGAAAGACGCGGTGTCTTGATGAACTTCGCGCTGGTTCACGAGGCAGCTCTTGTGCTGATGGACGAATTCGATCGGATCCTCGATGGTGAGGATGTGATCGTGGCGGTCGGTGTTGATCTTGTCGATCATCGCGGCGAGAGTGGTCGACTTACCTGAACCGGTCGGGCCGGTGACAAGCACGAGACCGCGCGGCTTTTCGGAAATCTGAGCCACCACCGCCGGCAACGCGAGCTGGTTGAAGGATTTGATTTCTACGGGAATGGTCCGGTAGACCGCACCCACCGCACCGCGCTGGAAGAAGTTGTTCGCGCGGAAACGCGCGAGGCCCTTGATGCCGAAGCTGAAGTCGAGCTCGAGGTTTTCCTCGAACCGGTGCTTCTGCGCGTCGGTGAGGACAGAGTAGGAGAGGGTTTTGGTGTCCGACTGGGACATCGGCGAATAACCTTCAAGGGGATGAAGGTGGCCGTCAACGCGAATCTGCGGCGCCGAGTTCGTGGTGATGTGGAGGTCGGAACCTCCCCGCTCGACCATGGTCTTGAGCAGATAATGCAGTGATAGGGGTGGGGCGTCGGCCACAAGGTCCTCCTGATTCCGGGCGCTCAGCGTTTCATACGAACGGACTGAGCTCGTGCGCTGAAGCATACCGCTTCTCGGAATGCATGGCGCAAAGGTCTCTTGGAACTTAACCTATTTCTGGAAGTCCACTACCCGAACCCCCCGACACGAAAGGAACAAGGGGAGCCTCATGGGCGCCCCGCGACAGCAGTTCCCGCCCCAGGTAGAGAATCAGTAAAAGGGCGGTGAGCGACGTCATCACCACACCCGAGACCGCGGAGGCGGGCAGGAAGCGAAACTCGACACGGTGCGTGCCCGCCGGCACCTCGGTTCCAATAAAGACCGCGTTGGCTCGCTCGACCGCCCCCTTGTTGCCGTCGATGGATACACGCCAGCCGGGCAAAGCACCTTCGAGGACGCTCAGGAACCCGGGCAGGTTTGAGGAAGTCAGGACGGTGAGACGGTCGGCCTTGCGCTCGACGACTTCAGCCGAGCCCACGAAGGCGGAGACGGGCGCCCGCTCCGGGCCTTCGTCGACGAGGACGGTGTTTCGAGGATCGAAGTCGGCATCGAGCAGGGATCGCAGATCAGATCCCGTCCCGCGCTTCCGGCCCGTGGTGAAGTGAGCACGAGGCAGAGGATCGGGCACTGCAAAGAGCCGAAGGGGCTCGTGGTGAAAGATCTTGCGCCGTTCGAGCAGCGTGAAACTCTCCATGCCGGCCTCATGCAGAGCGGCGATTCGTTCAACACCCGAGATCTGGAGCAACTTCAAGTAACCGGGTGTCCCCTCGATGACGCGCAGTCCCTTGGTCAGATCCGCCAGACGACGGTTGAGGAGCAGCCGGAGGTCCTCGTCCCAGGCGTACTCAAAGCCCCACAGACCGCCGGTCAAAGGGGCCAGGTAGGCGTGGGTGGCGAGGATGCTCCCCGCATCGGGCCCGAAGGCCTCGAGGCCGCTCCAGTTGAGGGACGGCGTGCCCAGATGCTTCATGGCCGCGCCCTGCACGAGAGAGTAGTCGTAGACCATCACACGGCCTCCCAAAGGCGGGCGCATCGACTCGATGTGATCCGGCTTGTACGCGAGGGCGGAGGGCGAAACCGTGGGATTGAGGGTAGAGAGAATGTGCGTGCTCTGGCGCGCGCTCCCAATCAGCAGTAAGGCGACCAGGAAGTTCTGCTTCGGCCAGCGGACGAACGCAGTGAGAAGACCGAGAAGGACGAGGGTGAAAAGAAGATCGGGCGAGAGGTTCGCTCGCACCTGTTCCATGCCGAGGACATCGCTCGCATCGAAAATGGCGGCCTCGAAAGAGGCGCGCAGGGGACCAATGAGAAGCAGAGCGGTCACCAAAAGCACGAGGATGCCGAAGGCCGCGGCGCGGCGCGATCGCTCCGAACGCTGAAGGGAGCCGACGCCTGTTCCGGTGAGAACACAAAGGAGGACCGCGACTGGAATCATCGCCTTGCTCGGATAACGGAGAATCCCGAGCGGCGGAATCACGGTCACGAAGAATGTGTAGGCCATCGAATTCTTCCCGAGGGCCACGAGAAATCCCGCGATCGCGCCGCCCGCGTAGCTGAACCTCGTCCGTCTCGGCAGGGTGGGGTCGGCGAGGGCCGCGAGAAAGAGCGGAAGCACCAGGGCGCCCAGAAACATCGAGCCGAGAAAGGGCTCACGAGATTCGTAAAGCGCGGCCTTCCAGGAGGCGTTGATGGGAAGGATCGAAAAGGGCAGAGGGAGGAAGAACTCCAGGGCGGAAAGAGGATGAAGCGACCAGTAGGTCCGGGTCGAGGCCGGCAGTGCCGCTCTTCCCGAAGTCACGAGCGACTCGAGGGCGGGGAGCCAGACTCCGGCACTGAGTGCGGTGGCGATCGCCCCACCGCCAAGCCACGATCTCCATTCTCTCCACCCTCCCGCCATGAGGACCCGAAATGCGGCGAGGAGCACCGTCATCGCGCACATGTCCGCGGACCCGGCGACCATCTGCGCGCCCATAGTCGCGCCGAGGAGGATCGCCGCCCTCCGGCTCTTCAACTCCAGTACCCTCTCCACACCAAGAAGAACCCAGGGAATCCAAGCGGCGCCCGACATGTGGTGCCAGAGAGTCGCGAGCGATTGGAGCGGCCCGCTCAAGAGCCAGGCGACTCCCCCCGCGAGCGGGCCGATCCAGGACGAGGGGGGAGAAAAGCGTCGGCAGAGAAGGGCCACGCCGAGCGCGCCGAAGATCGAGTGAAGCGACACGAACCAGGCGTAGGCGAGTGGCGGCGACAGGAACAGGTGAAGCCAGGCGGGTGGATAGAGCAGCTGACTTTCAGGATCCCCGAGGATCGACTGTCCAAAAGCGGAGGTGGGGTCGCGGAACGGGAGAGCACCCGCGCTCAGTTGCCGGAGCACCGAGCGGACAAGCGGAAAGTAGAGGAGGACCAGGTCGCGCTGGTAGAGGGCGAGAGAGCCCGAAAGAACCGGCCAGCGAAGAAAAAGCTCGAGGCCGCCAAGGAAGAGCAGCAAAGTCCCGGTTGCCGCGCGCGACGACATCGCTGTGGCTTTAGAGGACGGTTTCGCGCAGGACTTCTTCGATCGTGGTGATCCCCTGCTTGATCTTCTCGAGACCGCTCATGCGCAGGGTCAACATCCCTTCCTCGATGGCCTTCTTCCTCAGTTCGACGGAGTTCGCGCCCATCATGATCAGCTCGCGCACCGCGTCGTTGATCTCGAGCACCTCATAAAGGCCGACGCAGCCCTTGTAGCCGGTCCCGTTGCAGGTGGCACAGCCCCTGCCCTTGAACATCGGGAACGAGCCCACCGCTTCGGCGGGGAAACCGACGTCGAGGAGCACTTTGGCGGGCACGTCCCGAACTTCCTCTTTACACTGCGCGCAGACGCGGCGGATGAGTCTCTGCGCCTGAATGAGGTTCACGGCGGTGCCGACGATGAAGGGCTCGATGCCCATGTTCACCATGCGCGAAACCGTGGAGGGCGCGTCGTTGGTGTGCAGGGTGGAGAGCACGAGGTGGCCGGTGAGCGCTGCCTTTGTCGAGATTTCCGCGGTTTCGTAGTCGCGGATCTCGCCCACCAGGATGATGTTCGGGTCCTGGCGCAGGAACGAGCGCAGCGCGGCCGCGAAGTTCAAGCCGATGGCGTCGCGGATCTGAACCTGGTTGATCCCCATCAGGTTGAACTCGACCGGGTCCTCGGCGGTCATGATGTTGATGTCGGGCTTGTTGAGCGAGGCCAGTGCTGAATACAGAGTGTTGGTCTTCCCCGATCCGGTGGGACCGGTGACGAGGACGATGCCGTAGGGCTTGTCGATGTTGCGCTTGAATTTGGTGAGCGACTCGGGCTCGAAACCAAGCTTCGTCATGTCGAGCATCAGCTTGCTCTTGTCGAGGAGACGCATGACGATCTTCTCGCCCCACAGAGTGGGAAGGCAGGAGACCCGGAAGTCCATTTCCCGGCTGCGGTCTTCGATCTTGAGACGGATCTTGATGCGGCCGTCCTGAGGCAGGCGCTTTTCCGAGATGTCGAGCTTCGACATGATCTTGATGCGCGAGGTGAGCGGATCCTTGAGCTTCATGGGCAGGGCCATGATGTTGTAGAGGATGCCGTCGATGCGGAACCGGACGCGGAATTCCTTCTCGTAGGGCTCGATGTGGATGTCGGAGGCGCCGCGCTTAAGCGAGTCGATCAACAGAACGTTCGCGAGCTTGACGACGGGGGCTGCCTCGGACGAGCGGGACAGCGCGCCAAGATCGATTTCATCTTCTTCGGTCTTGAGCGTCTCGACTTCGCCCTCTTCGTCGCCGATCGCGTCGATATCGACCTCGGAGAGACCGACCGAAGCCATGTCATCGAAAGTGAGGGCGGGGCCGTCAATAACTTCCTTGAGGGTCGGGGCCTTGCCGAGGCCGCCGCCGCCTCTTTGCCCGCCTCCGCCACCGCCGCCCGCCGAGGGCGGACCGCCCTCCTGCCGCAGGGTGAGAGACCGGGCGCTACCGTAAAAGCGGTTGATCGCCTCTTCGATGGCGATTTCCGAGGCCACCACGGGGTCCACGTTGTAGCCCGTCATGAACTTGATGTCGTCCATGGCGAACACGTTCGTGGGATCGCTCATCGCGAGCGAGAGCACAGCACCCGCGCGAGAGATCGGAATCACCTGGTACTTGCGGCAAGTCTCGCCCGGCAGCACCTTCAAGACGGTGGGATCGATGTCGAAAGTGGCGAGATTGATCGAAGGCACGCCGTACTGCCGCGACAAAAGTCCCGTGATCTCGTCGTCCTTGACGAACCCGAGAACAACGAGCGAGCGCCCGAGCTTGATTCCGTTCTGTTTCTGGTGGGCGAGCGCTTCTTGAAGCTGCTGGGGCGTGATGAGTCCTTCTTTGGACAACATCTCACCGATCTTCACGGGCATTGGCTGATATTAGCCCATGCTCCGCCTCCCCTTGGCGACGGGGACAGCGCGTGTAGTCTCGCGCGGTGCCCGGCCGCGGTTTCGACTCGTGGGCCCCATGGAAATGGGCCCTGGTGCTCGTTATCGCCCTCCATCTGTTGTCCACTTCGGGCACGTGGTGGATCACCGATCATGGCGAGACGCTCGCGGCCGCCCATCAGTTCCTCACGAGCGGCAAGCTGGACCTTCAAGGACTCGGACCAGGATGGGAGGAGTGGTCGAGAATCGCGGCGACCCGTCACAGCACCACCACACGTTTCCTGCCGCTCGCCATCCTTTCTCTAGCTCCGTTCCTCCTGATCGATCACGCGTTTGGATGGCGCAACCCCGAAGAGCTCCGTTTCGTGCACCTGCAGGGCCACTTCTTCGTGGGCCTGGCCCTTCTGATGGTGGGCCGCTTCGTGGCCCGCGCCACGGCGAGCTCGTCCTCCGCGGCCCTGTGCGTCCTCCTCGCGGGATTCAATTGGCCGGTCTGGATGATCGCGCGGCGCCTTGGGCCCGAACCAATTCTCCTCGCCCTGCTCGCCGCTTTTGTCACCGGGGGTTCGAAGACGCGAATCGCCGTACTCGTCCTTCTCCCTTGGACGCACGCGACAGGACCGCTGATTGGCCTTGGGGCGATTCTCTGGGTTGGCGTTGAGGCGGGATTTGAGTCGCGCCCGCCCCTCGCGAGATTGGCCGCTTCCTGGGTGTTTGGTGTGGCCTCTCTGGCCCTGCTCTGGAACCTGCCGGTTCACGGCCATCTGTTGCTCGGTGGCTACGATCGCTTCGCTTCCAACCGTGCCTTCGACATCCGGAATCCGCTCATAGGGCTCGTCTCACTCATGGCACCGATGCTTTTGTGGGTCTTCCCCCTCTGGTGGTTGAGCTTCAAATCGTCGCTGCGGATAGCGTGCCAGATCATGGCGCTTTGGGTTCCGCTGGTAGCTCTGCTCGCGCTGCTCTCCCACCCGGAACTGCTCCCTGATGGCGATCCGCAGCGTCGTCTCGCTCCGCTTGTCGCCGCGTCGCTCGCGGTTTGCCTGTCTCAGATGAACTTCCCGGGAAGGACGACATTCGTAACCCTTTCGATGCTGGCTCTCGTCTCCGGGATCTTCGGGTTGGCGTCCGACTTCGTCGCGATCACCAAGACACCTCTGGGTGTGTTCAGCGGACCCCATCTCCTTTTCCTTCGCCTCGCCTTCGAGGAGGGCAGACCGTGGGTCGCCGGATCAGCGGTTGCCTTGCTCACCTTCACGGCGTTGTTCGCGGCATCGAAAACCCTCCGGCTGCTCGTGAGACCCGAACCGGCAGTTGGATCAAACGACGTTCCTCGCCCAGAATCGAAGTTATGAAAGAAGCACGCCGTTCGTTCCTCGCCATTGCTGGCGCGTCCACGATGGCGGCCCTTGCTCCAAAGACTCTCGCCCAGACCTCCGCACCATCGACCCAAAGAAAGCCTATGCCCATCGAACTCCCCAAGCTCCCTTTTGAAGACAACGCACTCGCACCGACGATCTCCTCGAACACCATCTCGTTCCACTACGGGAAACATCACAAGACGTACGTCGACAACCTGAACAAACTGATCGCCGGGACCGACCTCGCGGAGAAACCGCTGGTCGAGATCGTTCGCGCCGTCTCTGGCAAGGCGGACAAGGCGGCCGTCTTCAACAACGCGGCCCAGGTGTGGAACCACACGTTCTACTGGAATTCGATGTCGCCCAAATCGACCTCGCCTTCCAAGGACCTCGCAGATCGGCTCGAGAAAGACTTCGGGGGAATGGCGAAGTTCAAGGAGCAGTTCGCCGCCGCGGCCATGGGCCAGTTCGGCTCGGGCTGGGCGTGGCTCGTACTCGAAGGCGGAGTCTTGAAGGTCACGAAGACTCCAAACGCCGAAACCCCGATCACCACCGCGGCGAAGCCGTTGCTCACTCTCGACGTCTGGGAGCACGCCTACTATCTCGACTTCCAGAACAAGCGCGCGGACTACGTGGCCGCCGTCCTCGACAAACTCCTCAACTGGGAGTTCGCCTCGCAAAACCTCGCCGGCTGAGGCACGAGTCGGCCTTTGTGATGTGGGCTAGGCTTGGCCCACATCACAAAAGGAGACTCCCGTGCGCCGAGTTGTTCTGTCGTTCCTCATCGCGATCACCGCATTTTCGAGCCCGGCATGGGCTCAGGCGAAGAAACCCGGTGTTGCCGGAGCGCCTTCGAGCCCCGCGTGGCTCGCGTCGTATCAGCCGACCGCGGATCGCCTCATCGCCACCGCCAAGAGTGCTGGGAACAACTTCGCCTGGGATCGCCTCGCCTTCATGACCGACACCTTCGGGCCTCGTCACTCAGGCTCACCCAATCTCGACGCGGCCCTTCGATGGGCGGAGATCGAGATGAAGAAGGACGGGCTCGATAACGTCCGACTCGAGCCGGTGATGGTTCCGCAC
>JAYUUU010000508.1:0-5066 GCA_043754395.1 Vicinamibacteria bacterium | reverse complement strand
TAGATACGGGGCTTCTGGTTATTACCCCGGTGGGACTCGATGTCCCCACTCAACACGCCCAGCTTCTCTGGACGCACACCCCCGCGAAAGCGGGGGCCTAGCGCGCGCTGTCCGTTAGCGTCCGCGAAACCCCGAACCATGGGCCCCTCACCGACGCGGGGGCAGCAGGTGCTCCAGCGCCCAGATCTCCGCTCTTGGATTCCCTGCGGTGAAGGTGATCCGCGAGCCATCTGGATGCACGCTCACATCGCGCAAGGCCTCGCGCGACAAGCCAAGAGATTCCGGCTCGCCTCCCTCTATCGAGGCGCGATACAGCGACACCATCATCGGCTCGGCCTGGGGATTCCATCGAGTGAAGAGCACACCCTTCCCGTCGGGCATCCAGTCCTGAAGCGTCAGGATCTCGGGCGCATCGGCCTGAGCGAGTTCGCGCCCCGCCCCGCCCTGGAGCGGCTTGATCCACACCGAGGCCTTCCGGCCCTCGCCGCCCATAACCGCATAGCCGAGGGTCCGACCATCGGGCGAGAGTTTGAATCCGCGGCCCATGATGTTGGCGAAGATCTTCAACCCTTCGCTCTTCAGATCAACGAGGACCTGCTCTGCCCCGGTCGCGACGTCGCGCGAAAGCAACTTCTGACTTCGGCTGTTCATGTAAACAACGCTGCCGTCGGGCCGCCAATCGGGGCGGCGGATATCGTTCTGCCCGGGACCGTTCACCACCACCGGAGAAACCGCCCCGGTGTCGATGTCGATTGCGAAGGCGCCGCTGCGGCCCGAAGCGTCCGCGCCCTGAACCAGGACGGCCTGGCCGTCGGGAGACCATGAGCGCAGGACGAAGCTGTTCATCGCGGGCGTAAGCTCACGCTGCTCCCGAGTGACAAGGTCGCGAATAACGAGCACGGTGAAACCGACCGCGAAACCGACGGGGCCGCGGCGCGAGGCAAGAGCGACGCGTCGGCCGTCCGGTGACCACACAGAGGAAATGTTGGAGCCCGAATAGGAAGTTGAGAGAACGGTGGGGCCAGCCGACTTGTCGCCCTCGAGCGGCGAGTCGTACACATCCATCGCTCCGACCGTCTGCTGGTAGAAGTAGCCACCGGCATCGGTGACGCCCAGCAGCAGCATGCGTCCCATGTTGCGGTGGATCGCCTCGGGCTCGGCCTTGACCACACCCTCTTCAACCTCGACGCCCCACAGATCCATCACCCCCGACCGATCGCTCGCGAACACCACCTTGCGACCATCGGCGGTCCACACTGGAGCGATATCGGCCGATGGGAACGCAATCAACGGCCGCGCGCCTGAGCCGTCGCGCCCCACGATGAAGATATCGCGATCGCTGGAGGCCGGTTGCGACGGGTAGTCGTAGACCGCGAACCGACCGTCGGGCGAGAGGCTCGCATGCTGTGGCATCACTCCTCCAAGCTCCGTGATCGTTTCGATGGAGCCATCCGCCACCGCGACCAGCGCCAACTCACTGGAGCCATCGCTCCGAGCCAGAATCGAGAGGATCGCGCCCCCTTGCCTCGTCCAATCAAGGAGTATTGGAACCGCTACCTTTGGGCCGAGGGGGACTCGGCGTGATTGTCGGCTCTCGATGTCGATGACACGCAACTCATGGCCGCCGCCGTTCGACCACACCGCGGCCGCAAAGCGGCCGTCGGCGGACAGCACCGGCGACCGAGCAATCCCGCCGTCTCCGGTGAGCGAGGCGTCATCGGTAATGCGCCGAGTCGCTCCCGATGTCAGGTCGATCACTCCGACGTTTCCAGTGGCGTCCACAAACGTAAACAGCCGACCATCGGCGGACGGCCCACCCGACGACAGCCAGTCGGACATCGGCAATTGACGAGCAACCACCGCACCGCCCAGACTCGAGACTTTCCACGGGCCGGGGACGACCAGCGCCGCGGCCGCGATGGCGAGGGTCAGCATCGCGGCCGCGGCCATGATCGGTCGACTCATCCCCGAGGAGCGCGGTGAAAGCCCTTCCGCCAGGGCGTCCGCTGACCCGAAGCGCCGAAGAGGATCGGTCTCAAGGGCGCGTTCGATTACTGCTGCGAACCGAGACGTGAGATCCGGCCGCGACGTGCGGATCCCAATGCGACGGCCCTCGCGGTGCGCTTCGCGGATCTCGGCCACGCTGCGGCCCTTGATCGGGTAAGAGCCAGTGGCCAGGTGGAACAGCAGCACACCAAGGCTGTAGATATCGCTCCGCGCGCTGGCCGGAGAACCGTTCAGAACTTCGGGAGCGAGATACAGCGGCGTGCCCGTGACCACCTCTTGATCGCCTTCGGGAAGTTCCTGAAAAGCCCGCCCCGCGCCGAAGTCGGTGACAAGAACGTGGCCTTCGCCGTCGCGAAGGACATTCTGAGCCTTGAGATCGCGGTGGAGAAGACCCGCCTTGTGAATCGCCTCCAGGGCGCCGCACAGGTCGCGGCCGATGCGCGCAACCTCGGCTTCGCTCAGCGGCCCTCGCTGGGCCAGCTCTTCTTCCAGAGTGCGACCGTCGACGAGTTGCATCCAGATGCCGACCCGCCCGTCGATCCGCTCCGCCCCGTAAACGGTGACGACACTCGGATGATGGACGCGCGCCATCAGGCGGCCTTCGGTGATCGCGGCCGACTCGTCCTCATCGCCAGTGTGATCGCGATGCCGAAGTAGTTTGAGGGCCACCGGACGATCGAGCTTTGGATCGCGCGCGCGATAAACGTCGCCGAAGCTGCCTCGGCCGATTCTGCCGAGGATGGTGAGCGGGCCCCAGGTCAAAGGTGTGTTCAGGCCGAATTCGGCGATGCCCGCAACCGCCTGAAGATGGGCGATCAGGGGACGCTGGCTCTCGCTGGCATTCTCGGCCGCGGCCGCCCAGTCGAGCGGCCGGCCGTCGAGCACGGCGTCGGCCAGTTCGGAAGAAAGCGGCTCGTCATCCGCCATGCTGCATCTCCTCGACCAGCTTCACCAACGCGCGCTGCGCCGCTTTGCGCGCGGCATCAGCGGAAGGCTTCTCCGCTGCCGCGGCCAGCTCTTCATAAGTGAGGCCCAGTTCGATACGCCCGATGAGAATGTCACGGTCTTCTTCGCGAAGTCGCCCGAGCGCGGCCTCGTAACGATCCATGGCCTGCTGTCCGATGGCCTGTTCAAGCGGCGAAGGCTCTTTATCGATGACGTCAGAGTCAACGCCTTCTTTCGCCCCGCGTCGCTGGCGTTTTCGGATTTCATCGCGAATCCGGTTTTTCACGGCCTGGCGCAGGTACGCGTGCAGCGCGCCTTCCGTGCGAGGTTCGAAGTCCTCGATCTGTTTGAAAGTGTGGAGCAGCGTGTCCTGAACGAGATCGTTGGTATCGGCAACGTCCCGAGCCCAACGTGGGAGGCGTCCGCTGGTCCAGCGCTGCAAGGGCGGCAGATAGCGGGCGAACAGTACTTCGAGCGCATTCGGCTCGCCCTCGCGAGCCCGCGCCAACAGCTTCGCTGTGGATTCGGGATCGAACATGGATGTGGCAGGTTACTGCTGTTGTTGGCGCCCACATCCTCCCTAACGGTAAAGCCGCGCAAACCGGACACCTTTCCACGCCGAGACCGAGCGGCTGTGTCCGGTTTCCTCATGTGCTTCGTTAAGCAACATAAGGGCGCTATTGCCCTAAGGAAACGTAGAACCAGGAGTGAGGCAATGACACGAAAAGATCTTCTTTCAAGGGTGGGGGTGGCCGGCTTGGTCGCCATGATCAGTGTGTGGGCGGGTGGCAACGTCGCAGCGGGTAAACCGGCCGGCGGCAGCACAACCACCCTGGTGAACAGCGCCATCAGCGACTTCGACTCGGGCGTCGCTCCGACGTTGCAGATTCAGAGCGATCAAGCGGGAACCTACTTCCCCTCGGCCACCCTCAAGTCTGAGTTCATCAATACCGGCGGCACGTGGGCCATCGACTCGTACTACGTCACGGGAGCCACCCGAACCATCTGGCTCGACTTCTCCGAAGAGATTCCGGGCAGCGGCCCGGGCGGCGGCGCGCCGGTTTCGCCTCCGTCGGGTTACTACAAGGCGCGTATTGGCTCGGAATGCTTCCGGGTCGGCAACAGCTTCCTCACCTTGCCGGCGGGTCAGACGATGCAGTGCCCGATGAATGTCCACTTCGACTACGGCGGCAAGACTTATGACCTGCACATGGCCGCGTCGAACACTAATTTCCCCGAGACAGAGTCGGCGAACATCACGTGCATCGTACCGACCAGCGGAAGTGACCCCTGCTCGCAGTGGCGACTGTGGCCGTCGGGCACCTACGTTCCGGTGGAGGGAGCTCGCCAGGCGAACGTCGCCAATCTGTCGTACGAAACCTCGGTCAAGGGCAGGCTTACCTACGTCAAACAGGGGAACTTCCACGTTTCGTTCTCGATCCTCATTGTGAAACCCTGACAAAGCGGTACGCTCGCGGATAAGGAGATTGGGTCTGACCATCCGAGCCAAACGAGGGCCAGCCCGGTAGCTCCCTGGGAGGGGTTTTCGATGAACCGACGGGCGCCTCGCTTTTTTCTGTTGGTCTCGTGCTGCGCGGTCCTCTTGACGGGGACCGCGCACGCGCAAGGGGGCGGCGCATCGTCGCTCTCGGGCCGGGTGGATGACAGTTCCGGCGCGGGTGTTCCGGGGGCCGCCGTGGTGGTGAAGAACGAAGGGACGGGCGCCGAGTTCACGAACTCCACCTCGAGCACCGGCGACTTCTCGATCCCCGCGCTGAACCCGGGAAGGTACACCGTCAGCGTCTCGCTCGCCGGATTCAAGACCGCGGTGCTGCGAGGCGTTGTCCTTAACGCCGCGGTTCCCGCTACGGTCCGCGCGGTTCTCGAAGTGGGCGGGCTCGCGGAGAAGGTGACGGTCGAAGGCGCGGGCGACATCGTGCAGAGCGAAGCCACCGCCATTTCGACCACTATCGAGGCCAACCAGATCATGAAGGTCCCGGTGACCTCTCGAAATGCTATGGACTTCGTGCCTCTGCTGCCGGGGGTGTCGACCCTTTCCACCAACCGCAACTCGGTCATTTCGGGTCTGCCCCACAGCACGATCAACATCACAC
>JAYUUU010000507.1:0-3832 GCA_043754395.1 Vicinamibacteria bacterium | reverse complement strand
TAGATACGGGGCTTCTGGTTATTACCCCGGTGGGACTCGATGTCCCCACTCAACACGCCCAGCTTCTCTGGACGCACACCCCCGCGAAAGCGGGGGCCTTCTTGAAACGCGACATGGCGATCTCTATTAGACTCACAATATGGAAACAGTCGCAGTCACGCTCGACGAGAAGACCCTGAGAGCTCTCAACGCGATCAGCGAGGCCGCCCAGCGAAAACACGGCGGGCGAACCAATCGCTCGCTGATCGTTCGAACTGCAGTGCTGGAGTACGCCGAGCGAGAGCTTCGACTGGAATCCGAGGAGAAGGAACGCGCAATTCTGGCCCGTCATCGCAAGCGTCTGGCCCAGCAGTCCAAAGCACTCATTCGTGATCAGGCGAAGCTTTGACCAGAGGCGAGATCTACCGATCCTCGGAGAAGCTCGCGGAGCGTGGTCATAAGCCCGGTTTCTACGTAGTCGTGTCGCGTTCATTCATCGCCCAGAACGAGGATGTCGCAACCGTCGTTTGCGCGCCGATCTACAGTGAGGTTCTCGGACTAGCCACGGAAGTAGCAGTCGGAACCGAAGATGGCCTTCCCCACCAATCCTCGGTTCGCTGCGATTTCCTCACGCTCATGTTCAAGCGGCGGCTGACCACTCCGGTGGGCCGGCTCCGCCCTGGGAGTCTGAAAGAGCTGGATCGGGCATTGGCGGTGGCCCTCGGGCTCCGCTGAGCTTCGGCGCTCAAGGGCTTTGCCCGATACGAACACCGGCCCCCGTAGCTTGGGTCGCCTGCGCGATGCCTCAGATCTCTCGGCTGTGGCCCCCACGCGCATCCGCGAGAGCCTCACCGTCCTCATCGTCGTCGCCTCTACCTCCTGTTCGCGGTGATGGGCGGCTCGACGCGCGCCCTCGTCATCGAGTCGATCGTCATGACCGCCTTCGCGGCCTTCGCGGTGGCCGGCGAGGCTCTTCACGGGATAACGCCACGACAGGCGACGCGCAAGATCATCGGATGGAAGCGCCTCCGTTTCTTAGAGCGGAGTGATCGAGAGCGAGAGGACGTCCGTACAGCCCTCGCGTATCCGCTGAAGCACCGCGGCATCCGGCTCACGGCTGATCTGAATACGTGCGCTCGCAGCTTCGGCCCCCGCGAAGACAACGTTCTCCGCCTGTTCGATGTTGATCCCCGCGAGCTTGAGCTCACTGAAGACGTGAGCCAGAACGCCAACGCGGTCGCGATGCCGGACACTCAGGAGGTGTGTGGATGGCGTGAGGTCCGCGAGATTCACGGCGTTTGGCACCTGCCCCGTGGTCTTGAAGGCGGCAACGATGCGAACGGTTTCCTCCGCGATCGCGTTCTGAGCCTGCTCCGTGGAAGCGCCTACATGATGAGTGCCGACAACGCCCGGGAACTTCATGATGGGATCCTCGAAAGCACCGGACCCTCCTTCAGGTTCGCGCGAGAACACGTCGAGCCCGGCGCGCAGGCCTCGGTCTCGGACCGCTGCGAGCAGGGCGGCCTCATCGATAACTTCTCCCCGGCTCGTATTCACGAAGAAGGCCCCCGTTCGCATGGCGCCGAAGAACGCGGCATCGAGAAGGCCGCGGGTTTCTTTGGTAAGTGCGAGATGAACGGTCACGATGTCCGCAGCCATCGCCAGTTCATGAATCGAACGGGCCGCGGTGACCCCTAACTCGCGCGCCGACACCTCGTTCACAGAACGAGAGAAGGCGACCACGCGCATGTCGAAGGCCTGCGCGCGCCGGATCACTTCTCGTCCAATAGGGCCAAGGCCCAGCACCCCCAGCGTCCGTCCGGCGAGGCCGCGCGCCTTTCCGTACTCCGTCTTTTTCCAGACCCCACGGTTCAGATCCGCGGTCTGCTCGGCGATGCGCCGATCAAGGGTGAGGATGAGCCCGAGGGTCAGTTCAGCCACCGCGATTGCGTTCTTGCCGGGACAGTTCGACACCGCAATCGCCCGTGAAGAAGCCGCTTTCAAATCGATGGTGTTGACACCGGCGCCGGCGCGGACAATGAGGCCGAGCCGGCTCGCCCGCTCGATCTCGGAGGCGCCGACCCTGGTCGAGCGAACGACGAGGACATCAGCGGATGACTCACAGAGGCGCGCGCCCAGGGAATCGCCCGCGAGTTCGGGCTCGTAGAGAACTTCGCAACCGACGGCGCGTAAACCGGCGAGACCCGTTTCCTCGAACTTGTCAGCGACTAGAACCTTCACTTTGATCTGACCTCCGTGAGCGTGCGCAGCCGAACGAATCCGGGCTCGAAGATACTAGCGATGTTCAGCGTTGTTTCGCACCCTCGAATTGGACGAGAAGTCGGGCTTCCACCTCCGGTCGGAACCGAAACTGGAACCCTCACGCGCTCCTCGGCGCGCGTGGCTTACTGGCATCGCCATCGGCGCGACCTTAACCGCGCTGATCGCCGGCCTGGCCGCCATGATGGCGCGGCCGGCGGTGGACGCCGCGACCGTGCGTCTTTCGATCCTCGCGCCTCCAAGCACGTCGATCTTCCCCGACCCCACGGGTGTCGCGATCTCCCCGGACGGCACCATGGTGGCGTTCGCCGTGGGCGACGCTCAACGATCGGACTCACAGATCTGGGTGCGTTCGCTCGACACCATGAGCGCGCGGCGTCTGGAGGAGGCGGATGGCGGGAACCTGCCGTTCTGGTCTCCCGACTCGCAGCGGATCGCCTTCTTCACCGCCTCCAAACTCAAGGTCGTTCCGGCGGCGGGCGGCCGTGCGGAAGTCATCTCTGACACTCCAAACGGACGCGGCGGCACGTGGAGTCCATCCAACGTGATCGTCTTCGCGCCGACGTGGTCCGGGCCCTTGTTGCGCGTGGCCGCGACGGGCGGCGTCCCCACGCCGGTCACAACACTCGATGAGAGCCGGAAACAGTGGGGCCACCGTTTCCCGACGTTTCTACCCGACGGGGACCACTTCCTCTACGCGGCCCTGCCGGGACGAGACGGTCGATTCGACATCTTCGTCGGTTCACTTTCAGGAGGTGCGCCCGCGTTCGTGGGTTCGATGGAAGGCGCTCCGGTGTACGCCGCGCCCGGATTCCTTCTTGCCGCGCGCCAGGGGCGTTTGGCGGCGCAAGCGTTCGACGCACGCTCCTTCAAGACCACGGGGGAACCGGTGGCGCTTGCGGATGAGCCGACGAGCATTCTCGATCCAGCGTTCTCGTATACCGCGGGCACCTCGACGTCCGTTGCGACCGACGGGAAGCTCGCCTACTTTTCGACTCCCTCCACGAACACCCGTGCGGTCTGGATGGATGCGGTGGGCCGCATCGGCGCCGATCTCAATCTTCCTCCCGGCCACTACGACACCGTCACCATCTCGCCCGATGGAAGCCAGGCGGTGTTCGTGCGTTCGACGTCACCCGCGGAATCGAGCGTGTGGTTGAGCGATCTCGGACGTGGCGGCGCCTCGCCGCTCTCCTCGGGCCGCGGGCGAAACGACTCGCCGGTGTGGTCTCCGGACGGCTCCCGGGTCGTTTTCGTGGCGGACCGGGAGGGCGCCCAGGAGGTGTACGTCAAGAACGTGGGCGACGCGACGCCGGAGACTCCTCTCTTCCGCGACGGAAAGCCCTTCAAGAATGTCACTGCCTGGTCGCCCGATGGGAAGTGGCTGGCCCTCACCCAACTCGATCCTGACTCGCAGCAGAACATCTGGCTCCTGCCTGCCACGGGTCAAGGCGAATTGATTCCGGTGGTCCGGGGACAAGGCCGGGACAACGGAGGTACCTTCTCACCCGACGGAAAGTGGCTCTCGCACTCCTCCGACGATGTCGGCCGCTTCGAGGTGTATATCCAGGCG
>JAYUUU010000506.1:0-3377 GCA_043754395.1 Vicinamibacteria bacterium | reverse complement strand
GCCCTCCAGGCTCACCGGGACCGGTTTCGCGTTCCAGATCTCGTCGGCATACTCCTTCGTGGTCCGATCCGACGAGAACTTGCCCATCCCCGCGACATTGAGAATCGACTTCCGCCACCACTCGTCGGGCCGCGAATACTCGGCGGCCACCTGGCGCTGGCAGGCGGCGTAGGAGGCGAAGTCGGCGCAGAGAAGATAACGGTCCTCGCCGAGCAGCGCGTCCACGATCGGACGGAAGAGGCCCGAGCCAGAGTCGAGGGCGCCGCTCGATATCACGTCGATGGCGCGGCGAAGTTCTTCGCTCTGGGAGAGAAACGTTTCGGGCGAATAACCCGAGGCGCGCAGAGCCTCGACCTCGTCCTTGGTGTGTCCGAAGATGAAGATATTCTCCGGCCCCACTTCCTCGCGGATCTCCACGTTCGCGCCGTCGAGAGTGCCGATGGTGAGGGAGCCGTTGAGCGCCGCCTTCATGTTGCCCGTTCCCGAAGCCTCGGTTCCGGCGGTCGAGATCTGCTCGCTCAGGTCGCACGCGGGGAAGATCACTTCGGCGAGCGACACCGAATAGTTCGGCAGGAAAGCGACGCTCAGCTTGCCCTCGGCCAGGGGATCACCGGCGATCCGCTTCGCCACCGCGTGGATCAGCTGGATGCAGAGTTTGGCCATGGCGTAGCCGGGCGCTGCTTTGCCCGCGAAGATCACCGTGCGCGGCACGAAGTCGGGCGGGTTCGCGCGCAGGCGATCGTGCAGAGCGAGCGCGTGAAGGGCATTCAGCAGCTGCCGCTTGTACTCGTGGAAGCGCTTCACCTGGCAGTCGAACATCGTGTCCGGGTCGAGGGCTATCCCGTGAAGTTTGTTCACCCGATCCGCGAGCACCACCTTGTTCACGTGCTTCATGGCCGCCCATTCGGCCCGATACGTCCGGTCCTCGGCGAGAGGTGTGAGTTTCCTGAGTTCGCTGAGATCGCGGATCCATCCCGACCCGATGGCGTCGGTGATCAAAACCGCAAGGCCGGGATTGCTCTCGAGCAGCCATCGCCTCGGAGTGATGCCGTTCGTCTTGTTGGAAATGCGACCGGGCAGCACGTGGTCGAGGTCGGCGAACGTCTTCTGGCGCAGGATCTCTGTATGGATCGCGGCGACACCATTCACCGCATGGCTTCCGACGTAGGCGAGGTTCGCCATGCGGATGTGGCCGGTGTCATCGAGGATCGCCGTGCGCCTCGTGAGGTCCGCGTCGCCAAGGGCTGACGTTTGCGCGCGGAAACGGCGGTCGATCTCCTCGACGATGTCGAAATGGCGCGGAAGCAGGCGGCGGAACAGATCGACCGACCAGCGCTCGAGGGCTTCTGGGAGCACGGTGTGGTTCGTGTAGCCGAAAACGGCCTGAGTCAGGTCCCACGCCTCATCCCACGGCAGCTCATGCTCGTCGATGAGGATGCGCATCAGCTCGGGAATGCCGAGGACGGGATGAGTGTCGTTCAGCTGGATTGCGACTTTGTCGGGCAGTTCCTTTAAGTCGCGGGCGCCGGGTTTGAAGAAGCGGCGCAGCACGTCCTGCAGCGTCGCCGAGACGAAGAAGTACTGCTGTTTGAGCCGAAGCTCCCGGCCCGCGTACTGATTGTCCGGCGGATAGAGAACTTTCGAAATGTTCTCGCTCTCGGTCTTGTTCTGAACCGCGCTCAGGTAGTCGCCCTGATTGAACACGCGCAGGTCGAATTCCCGGCTGGACTTCGCCGACCACAGGCGCAGGGTGTTGACCGTGTCGTTACAAAAACCCGCGATCGGAGTGTCGTAGGCCATGGCCCACACTTCCTGAGTGTCCACCCAGCGCGCGCGGACCTTTCCATCCGCACCCTCCGCATGTTCGCTGCGCCCGTAGAAACGAACCGGGAAGATGGCATCGGTGCGCGGGATTTCCCACGGGTTTCCGTAGCGCAGCCAGTTGTCGGGGAACTCCACCTGCGCGCCGTCAATGATCTTCTGCTGGAAGATGCCGTACTCGTAGCGGATGCCGTAGCCGTAGAAGGGCAGAGCCAGAGTCGCGGCGGAATCGAGAATGCAGGCGGCGAGCCGCCCCAGGCCTCCGTTGCCAAGACCCGCGTCCCATTCCTTCTCCTGGAGCGCTTCGAGGTCGTAGCCGAGTTGCCGGAGAGCCTGGACGTGGGCGTGACGTGCGCCGAGGTTGATGACGTTGTTTTGGAGGGCCCGGCCCATCAGGAACTCGAGCGAGAGGTAATAGACCCGCTTGGCATCGGACTGGTAATAGGCACTTTGTGTCTTGAACCAGCGTTCCATCAACCGGTCGCGCACGGAGTACGCGATTGCGAGGTAGGCGTCGTAGTCGCTCGCCGTGTATCCGTCCTTGGCGACCGTGTACATCATGCGTTGGGCGAAGCCCGCGACGATGCCGGTTTCGTCGAGTCGGCCGCGGGGTGGCTCGGGGATGCGTCTTCGTGTGCCCACGAGCGCGATGCTACGCGCATTCAGCCGCCCAAAGACCGGGGATATCGAGGGGGAGAAACGGCCCGCCGCCCTTTAGTGATTGAATCACGCGGTGCCTCGCTCCGCTGCGCTCACCCTTTTCGCTCCAGCCATCCTCGCCGCCGCTTGCGCCACGACTTACCAGACGCGGGGCCTCGTTCTTCGCGTGGAACCCGCTTCGAGGACGCTGACCGTTTCGCACGATCCGATCATCGGTTACATGGAAGCGATGGTGATGCCGTTCCAGGTTCGAGATCCGAAGCAGATCCGGGGAGTCCGGCCCGGCGATGTGGTGAGCTTCCGCGTGCGCTCGCGGAAAAGCGGAACCGAGATCGACCGTATCAAGCCGCTCTCCGCGGCGGGCGCCGACGCGGGCCTCACCATGACGCCGTCCGTGTCGACGTTGATCCAACCGGGCGAAAGCGTGCCCGATTTCACACTGACCGATCAGACCGGCGCTCGGATTTCGCTCGCTTCGCTCCGTGGCCAGGTGGTGGTGATCACGTTCATCTACAGCCGCTGCCCGCTGCCCGATTACTGCCCCCGCATGGTCAATAACCTCGCCGCGGTGCGCAAGCGCTACCAGGACCTGATGGGTCGCGACCTCACCCTGCTGACCGTCACCTTCGATCCAAAATACGACACGCCGGAGGTGCTGAGGAACTTCGCGAGACGTTACGGCGGAAATGTGACGGGCTGGCACTTCCTCACCGGTTCGCCCGAGGAGGTTGCCGCGGTCTGCGCCTCGTTCGGGATCGAATACTGGCCGGATCAGGGCCTCATCACCCACACCCTGCAGACCGCGGTGATCGGCCGCGATGGCCGCCTCCGCGCGAGTGTTGAAGGCCGGGGCTTCTCCGGCCGCCAGATCGCCGACCTCGTCGGAACCGTTCTGG
>JAYUUU010000505.1:0-6492 GCA_043754395.1 Vicinamibacteria bacterium | reverse complement strand
GCCGGATTCTGATTTGGATTCACAGGCCCGCCTTGGCAGCGACGCCGGGCAGGCTCATGACGTATCGCGAGCCCATGAGCTGCGAAGGCGTCAAGTATCCGGACCGGCCGTCGGGCTCGGTGAGAAGGCGCTCAACCACACCCAGGGCCGCGGTGACCGTGAGGTCATAGCCGTTCGGAGTTTCGATTTCGATCCGGGCGGCGCGACCGTCCGCGGCAGTGGCCTCGCCCCAGACATAACAGTTCGTGCGGGCGCGGGTTTCCGCGGATGGCGGTTTCAAAGAAGCGGCGACCCGCCTCTGCATGAACCGCGTGACCGCGCCAAAACGAAGAAGCGGCCGAATCCAGTTCAGCCGCCGGGCCGAGGCGATGGTCCGAGGTGAAGTGGCCATGTACACCTCGATATCGGGAATGCCGGTTGTGATGTACGCGGTGAAGACATCCCCCCAGGGAATCGTCATCGCGCTGCGCGGCTTCCCTTCTCGCACGAAAGTCCGCGTCTTGAAGGCGGCGGGCACTTCGACAAGAGCACCGCCACGTCGAACGCGTCCACCCTTGCCAAGTCCGGCGACGCTCGTCTTCGCGGTCCCGACACTGAGACCACCCGAGGCCTCGAACGCGAGCACCAGGGACGTAGCATCGCTCAGCACTTCCTTGAGCATCGCGGCGACCCCGTCGGTCGGCACCACGTCGAAACCGACACCTGGAACCACGAGGATCTTCCGTTTCGACGCCTCGGCCGATCTCGCGTGACACTCGGAGAACACATCGATTTCGCCCGTGATATCCAAATAATGAACGCCCTCGGCGAGGCAGGCCTCGAGCATGGCAGGAGAGGTTTCGCTGAAAGGGCCCGCGCAATGCAGGACGATCCGACAGCCCGAGAGAGCGGCCCGAAGCGCATCGGCGTCGTCCAGGGCGCAAGGAGAAGCGGTCGTGCCGAGACGAGCCGCTAGGGATTGGATGGCGTCACGGTTCCGACCAGAGAGCCTTGGGCGGTGTCCGCGACGCGCGGCCTCCTCCGCGATGAGCGTTCCGGTGTAGCCATTGGCTCCGTAGATCAGCCAAGGGGAGGGAGGCGGGCTGTCCATGTCGCCCATGTTGCTACAAACATCACAAATTGTCTTCCCAACACTGGTACTACGGGCCTAGAATCCGGACAAAGGGCGGTTACCGCCTGATTAGGATGGAAAAACCAGGAAAATCATGACGTCTTTCGGTGCCTCCCTTCGACGCGAACGCGAACTCCGCGGTGTCACGCTGCAGGAGATTGCCGCATCCACGAAGATCGGCGTGAGCATGCTGCAGGCGATCGAAGATGATCGCCTCGACAAACTGCCCCAGGGTTTGTTCGTGCGAGGTTTCGTGCGCGAGTACGCGCGTTTCCTGGCCCTGGACGAAGTGAAGATCCTCAACGAACTCAGTTTTCACGCGCCCCAGCCACCCGTGGTCGACGATGCGGTGGGCGAACGCGGCCGACGAGTTTCCAGCCGCCTCGCCGCGCGCCTCGTAAACGGTGGTCTCGCCACAGGCGTGCTGGTGGCGGTCGCCGCGTTGATCTTGAGCCCGAGTTTCTCGAGAAAAGAAAATCATTCGGCCTCGCTTCCGCCCGTCGACGCCGCCTCGGTTCAAGGCCGCGCCACCTTAAGCCCAGCTCAGGCAACGCTCGCTTCGACCGAATTGCCCGCGCCGGTCGCCACGTCCTCGGTGATCCCTCAGCCCCTGCAACTGACGCTGACGGCGACCGAAGACTGCTGGATCGGCCTCGACGTCGGCGGCGACCGCGTCGAAAACCGGGTCCTCAAAAAGGGCGAGTCGTTCTCGATCACGGCCAGGCAAAACGCTTCTCTCGCGGTCGGCAACGCCGGCGGGCTCCTCGTCGCCATCGACTCCGGCCCCCAGAGGCCGCTCGGGAATCGCGGTGAAGTGAGGCGGAACATCCCGCTTTCGCCTGAAGCCATCGGCGCGTTGTCGGCGGGCACAAGCGCGGCGCCGGTCAAGCCGATCGGCTGAACCTTCACCGCTTGAAGATTCCCAGACGCGCCACCGCGGTGGAACGGACCGCGTAACCATGGCCGACCGCGAAACCAATCCGCTCGTCGACCAGATCCGCAAGGGCGGCGTCCCGCTCGAAGTCCGGATGATGGCGGCCGAGGGCGCTCTTCCCCTCAAACCCGAAGATCTTGTCGACCTGCTCGAGGTGATGCATCGGGATCCGCTGCCCGAGGTTTCGACCCTCGCCACGAAGACGTTCTCGGAGCTGAGCGTCGACACCCTCCTTCCTCTGGTGAAGGCCAGGGACGCGGTCATCAGTGTCCTCTCCTGGACCCTGGAAGTGCGGACCGAGCCGAGGATCCTCGAGGCCTGCCTGCAAAACACGTCGACCACGGACGAGGCCATCGCGGCGCGAGCCGCCAAACTCCCTGAGTCGCTCGCTGAGCTCGTGGTCATCAACCAGACGAGGCTGCTGAGACACCCTCCTCTCCTCGAGCGGATCGAGTCGAACCCGATGCTGTCGCGCGACCAGAGACGCCGCCTCGCCGAACTTCGCGAGACTTTCTCGATCGGCGTGACCCCGGAAAGCGAAGCGCCTCCCGCTCAGCCGGCGCCAGCAGCCCAATCTCCGACTCCTCCGCCCACTCCGGAAGCTCCGGAAGCTCCGCCGGCCGTGCCCGAGGCGGTGCCGGAGGCCTCCTCCTCAGACGAGAACCTCATCGAGGTGAAACCCGAAGACGCCGAGGCCCTCCTCACCGAGGCGGAGAAGAAGGACGAAAAGGCGATGAGCAGCCTCCAGCGGCTCTTCAGCCTCAAGACCGGGCAAAAGATCAAGGCCGCCCTCACGGAAGACTCGCAAACGCGCAGCTTCCTGATCCGCGACCCAAACCGGTTGGTGTCGCTCGCCGTGCTTGGGTCGCCCAAGATCACCGAGGCGGAGATCGAGGGTATCGCGGGCATGAAGAACGTCTCCGATGAAGTCCTGCGCCGCATCGGCACCAACCGCGACTGGACGAAGAAGTACACGGTCATCAACTCCTTGGTGAAAAATCCACGGACACCTCTGCCCATCGCAATGGGATTTGTTTCAAGGTTGCAGCCGCGCGATATCAAGGCGCTCGCCGTCGACCGCAACGTGCCCGAGGCGATCCGCAAGTCCGCTCAGCGCTTCGTGAAAGCCCAGGTCCAGAAGGGCACGAAGGAGTAGGAGTCGACCGACCCGAGGTTTTAGCCGGGCGGTCAATCGGGTATCCTCGCCGGCACTCCCCGGCAAGCCCAGCCCATGACCGATTACTACGCCGTCCTTGGCGTTCCCCGCACCGCGACCCACACAGAGATTCGCGACGCCTACCTGAAGCTCGCCCGCGACACCCATCCGGATCGCGTGAAGGACCCTGAGGCCCGGAAGAAGGCGGAAGACGCCTTCAAGAACGTCACCGCGGCCTACGACACGCTTTCCAGGGACCGATCGAGGCGCGAATACAGCTCCAAGCTTCCGAACAACGAGAACTGGACGCCTCCGCCGAGGAACGCACCGCCGATCGTAAAAGGGCCTCCCCTGCCCCCCAAAGACGCAAAGCCCGTGGCACCCACTCAGTCGGCGCCGGAAGCCGCACCCATCGCCACGACGGGGCGGGTCGAGTTCGACGCGCTGGGTCAGGGCATCGAGGCCTTCAAGAAGAAGGACTATCACACCGCGGTCCAGCTGTTGAACCTGGCGGTGACGAACGACGAGAAGAACGCGAGGGCCCACGCCATGCTGAGCATGGCGCTCGCGAAGAACCCAAACTGGGTGCGCGACGCCTTGAACCACATGGAAACCGCGTCGAAGCTCGAGCCGAAGAATGTCGCATTCCTGGTGGAGTACGCGCTTCTCCTCCATTCCCAGGGGCTCAAGCTAAGGGCCAAGAGGGCGCTCGAAAACGCCATTGCGCTGAATCCGGAGCATCCCGACGTGGCGCGCGGGCTCAAAGAGATCCCGGTCGGGCCCGAGACGGGCGAGTCGCCCGCGCGCACCACGGGAGAAACGCCCAAGGGCCTGTTCGATCGCCTTCGGAAGCGCTAGACATTGTTCAAGTTGCTTCGCGTTCCGTCTTTGATGTCTACTTACCGAATCCTAATGAGGCGACCGATGTTCAGCGATTCCTTTTGCCCAACCGAAGGCAGAAAGCCTTGAAGCTGAACTTCTTCGGGGCCACCGACGTCGGCAGACGCAGGAAGAACAACGAGGACTACTTCGGTATCTTCGAGAAGGACGAGCTTTTCGTCGTCGCGGACGGCATGGGAGGCCACGCCGCGGGCGAGATCGCCTCGAGCACCGCGGTTCAGGCGATGGCCGAATTCGTTTCCTTGACCGCCACGGAAACCGATATCACCTGGCCCTGGGGCGTCGATCCCAACCTCTCGCTCGTCGCTAACCGGCTGAAGACGGCCGTCCGGTTCGGCAACCAGAAAGTGCTCGACCTGAGCCTCACCCAGGCCGACTACGAGGGTATGGCGACCACGATCGTGGGCGTGCTGATGGAAGGGGGCACGGCGCACATCGCGCATGTCGGCGACTCGCGGCTTTATCTCATCAATGCCAGCGGCATCAAACAGATCACGATCGACCATTCATGGGTGCTCGAGCAGGTGGCCCTGGGCGTCTTGACTCATGAGCAGGCGCGATCGCACCCGCTCCGCAACGTGGTGACCCGCGCGATCGGCGCGGCCCCCGAGCTCAACGTCGACGTCACCTCTCACGCCATGGCGGTGGGCGACGTGCTCTTGATGTGCTCCGATGGACTTTCGGGAATGGTGGTGGACGGCGACCTCGAGAGGATCGTGCGCGCGAACGCGGATCTTCAGAAGGCCTCAGAGGCGCTCGTGGCCGAGGCCAACGCCCATGGCGGGGAAGACAACATCACGGTCCTGCTGCTGAAGCGGGACGAGTAGGCGCTCGAGAAGGACGCTCGATGCCGCCCCGCGCTCGCTTCCGATGACTCCCCAAAGCGGCGCTGCCCGTCATTCACAGACCGGGAGCGGATACCACATCGGCCGATACCGGGTCCGGGCCCGGCTCGGCAAGGGCGGCATGGGAGTCGTCTACCTCGGCCGCGACGAAACCCTCGACCGCGACGTCGCGATAAAGACCCTCCGCCTTGAAGGGTCGCCTGATGATGAAAGCCGCGGGCGTTTTGAGATCGAAGCGAAGGCGGCGGCGAGACTTCAGCACCCGAACATCGTCACGGTGTTCGAGCTGGGCGAGGACCGCGGCCTCCCCTACATCGCGATGGAGATCCTCGGCGGCGAGGACCTCGAGTTCCTCCTCAGGTCGGCAGAAAAACTCTCGGCCACCGAGCGCCTCGACATCGTGATCCAGACCCTGCGCGGTCTCGACTTCGCTCACGCTCACCAGATCGTCCACCGCGACATCAAGCCCTCCAATATCCGGGTTCTCGACGACGGTGGGGTCAAGATTCTCGACTTCGGCATCGCGAAGGTCGAAAGCTCGTCCGTGACCCGCGCCGGAATGATGGTGGGAACGCCTTACTACATGAGTCCCGAGCACATCAAAGGCAGCGTCCTCGACGGTCGCACCGATGTATTCGCGGTGGGCGTGATCCTCCACGAACTCTTCGCGGGGCAGAGGCCGTTCATGGCGGATGACGCCACCCGCGTGCTCTACCGGATCGTCAACGAGCCGCATCCCAAACTCAAGGCCGGTTCCGCGGGGGCTCTCACCACCGAGATCCAGCGGGTGATCGACAAGGCGCTCGAGAAGGACGCCGACGCACGCTACGCCTCGGCGGCGCTGATGGCCGACGAACTGACTCGGATTCGCGAGCGTTACCCCATAGCACCGCTCGCCACCGAGGACGTGGCGGCGCTTTCACAGGCGAGAAAGGCCTACGCGGCTCAAAGGGCGAACGAGCAAACGATCGAGACGGTGGAGCTGATCGCCCGGACGAACCCCGAGGCCGCTGAAGCGCAGCGCCTGCGGCGTCTGTTGCGGCGCAAACCGCGCGACCCGCAAACGACCGCGGAAACCGTCTCCTTCCCCGAACTCGATGCGACTTTCGGCCGCGCCGAAGCCCAGGGACCCCAAACTCTTGGCTCGGGGCCGACGATCATCGGCAACGCAGAGACCATCCAGCACGGCATACGCTCAGCGGTCACCGGACAGGTCGCGGCGGCAAGCGAATCGAACATCATGGCCTACGCGGCGGTCGCGGCCGCCCTGGTGACCGCGGGTGTCGCGGCTTTCCTTTATTTTGGCAACGCGAAAGAGCCGGCCCAGACCGCGGCGCGGCCAACCCCCGCAATCACCGAGATCTTCGTGCCTGGCGCGGACCCCGCGACGCCGCGTCCGCGGGTGGCGGCACCCATAGCAGCTGCACCGCCGCGCCCCGGCACCCTTGCCTCAAAGACGTCACCCTCGGTGCCCACAGCGCCCGTGCCGATAGCGCCCAAAGGGCCTCCTTCAACCCTCGTGGTGGAGAGCGCTTATCCCGTCACG
>JAYUUU010000504.1:0-4085 GCA_043754395.1 Vicinamibacteria bacterium | reverse complement strand
CGGAGACACGCCCGACACCTACCGTCAGTACGAGGTGGTGGGAGTGACGGCGGACGTGATGAGCGGCTTCTTCTTCCGTGGCAAGGACGCAAGTGCGGTTTATCGTCCCGCGAGTCTCGAAAGCGGGGCGGCGCGGGAACTCGTGATCCGACTGGACGATGCGAGCCCCAAGGCCCTGGGCGCGCTCAAAGACACCTGTCAGGAGATCGCCTCTTTCTGCGACCCTCATCCTCTCCGCAAGATGCTCGGCATGCAACGCGTTCCGTTTTCGGTCGCGAGCCTCATCGCGTCGAGTCTCGGCGTCCTGGCCCTCGGTCTTGCCTGCCTCGGGCTTCACGGTCTCGTTCGTTTCGCGGCGGTTTCGAGGTCGCGAGAGTTTGGCGTTCGCCTGGCCCTTGGAGCGACCCGCACTCAGATCCTGTCGAATGTGCTCGGCGAGTCGATGCGCCGCGTGGGTCTGGGGATAGGCGTCGGCCTGCCCGCCTGCCTCGCCCTCTCCGCTTTCGTGGCTTCGCGCATCCGGATCCGGGTCTTCGAATCGTTCGATCCCATCGCCTACTCGCTGGTTCCCCTCATACTTCTCGCCGCGGCTCTGCTCGCGAGTTTGCTGCCCGCTCTCCGCGCGGCCGCAACCGACCCGATCAAGGCCTTGCGGGAGGAGTGAGTGCTGCCACCGCCTTCAAAATCAACGCCGCCTTCTTTTCATCGACTTTGAAGCCTTCGCCGTTTCGCAGCTTCAAGCGATAAGGCAGGCCGAGGGGGGACGCGCCCGCGAGTCGATACGACTCGATCACCTGGGGAACATGACCGATGTTACGCACCGAATAAGATCGAGGGCGCTTGACGAACGCTGAACCTGTCCCGCCCTTTCGCGTGCTCTTCGTCTGCTCGGGCAACATCTGCCGGTCGCCTCTCGCCGAAGCGATATTCAAGTCGCTCGTTCACAACGCCGGTCTCGCCGGTCGCTTCTCGATCGACTCGGCGGGGACGCACGGACTTCACGAGGGCGACCAGGCGGACCCGAGAACGAGGCGAGTTGGCCGAAAACATGGCCTGGATGTGGACTCGATATCCCGTCCTGTAATCGACGCCGACTTCGATGCATTCGATCTCATCGTCGCGATGGACCGCGGCCACCGTCGCGAACTCCAGTCGCGGGCCGGCTTGGGCCGCCGCGCCGTGATTCGGCTGATGCGGGAGTTCGACCCTGATGCGCGAGCCGTGGACGTGCCGGACCCTTACTACGGCGGTGAAGCGGGTTTCGACGAGATGTACGCGATTTTGAGTCCGGCATGCCGAGGTCTGCTGGAGTCGCTCCGGGCCTGATGCATTTCCTCGAGGCGTCGCTCTCGAGGGCCCTCGGGAAAGCCGTACGGGTGGACATGTCTTCGCCGGTTTCGGGTGGAAGCATCCACGAAGCCCGGAAGATTTCAACCTCTGAGGGTGAGTTCTTCGCGAAGTGGGCGACCCACGGCCCAGACGACATCTTCCTTCGCGAAGCGGAGGGCCTCGAGGCTCTTCGAGCCGCCAGCCGGGAAATCGCCATCCCGCGAGTGATCGGGGCCGGGGGGCCTTCGCAAGGCGTGCCGGCTCATCTCATCCTCGAGTACCTTTTCCCCGCGACCCATGCGAAGCGCCTCGATGAGGACACCCTGGGCCGAGGCCTCGCCAGCCTGCATCGAACCACGAGAGCCACCTTCGGTTTCGACACACCCTCCTACTGCGGCCTCACTCGCCAGAACAATCGAGAGAGCGCCACCTGGCTCGAGTTCTACCGGGACCGCCGTCTGCGCCCGCTGGTCGACGAACTCTCCCGACGGCAACAGCTCAGCGCCGCCGACCGCGACATGTACGAGCGCCTCATGAGCCGCCTCGATACCTGGCTGCCGCGCGACGCTTCTCCGTCGTTGATCCACGGCGATCTGTGGTCAGGCAATGTTCTGCTGACCACCCGTGGACCCGCCCTGGTTGATCCCGCATGTGCCTTCACGGATCGCGAGATGGAGTTCGGCATCACCACACTGTTTGGCGGCATGCCGTCGCGCGCGTTCGCGGCCTACGAGGAGGCGTGGCCCCTTCCCCCCGGCTGGCGCGATCGCAATCCTTTATATCAGCTGTATCACCTGCTGAACCATGCGGCGCTCTTCGGGGGCCATTACGGGAACGACGCGCATCGCATCGCCGCGCGCTACGCCGGATGAAGGGCCAGGCCCAGGGCCAGCACGTTGACGAGCAGGGGAGCGGCGGAAACAAGCTCTCGTTGAAGATCGACCGCTGAGCCTTTGGACACATCCATGGCGTACTCCTTGAAGAAGTGTTGCCTGACCGAGGTTTTGTTCGCGGCGTTCTTCGCGTGGCTCTTCGTTGGCGAAGCGCCGACCGCGGCCCAGCTGGGCGGAGGTGCTTTGATCATCGGCGGTGTGGTGCTCGTTCATCTCGATGAGATGCGCAGCCCTGGCCGCGAAGGCGGACAAGACAAGCCTTCCCGGGTCGAGCCTGCGGAAACGGAAGACGGGCGATTGGCCGCGTAGTCGTCGGGACCGTCGCGGGCCGGCCGGGTCAGAGCTTCAGCGTCCGGAGTCGAGATGCCACCCGGGGTGAAGCCACTTCTTCCCGGAGTACACGAAGACTTCGGTGCAGCGACCAGCCACGGTGTTTGACGCTCCGCTCTTGCTGAGGGTGGTGAAACTGAAACCGCAGTAGATGACCCGGACGTTGCCGTGCTTCTGAATCCGGTTGTCGGAAAAGCGCAGGTCGGTCAGCTTGTTTCCCGCGGCGGCGAAGCCTTCCGAATCGGCGATGGTCTCGGCCTGGCTGCGAAACGGTCCATCGCCCGCCCCGATTCCAACGAAATCCTTCGGGAGGATGTCCTCAAGGGCCTTTCGATTCCCGCGGAACCAGTCACGCCACACCGCCTCCCGCACCCTGAGGAGTTCTTCGTCCGAACCGGGCGCCTCGGCGGCAGTCGCCGCGAGCGGGAGGGCGAGAAGGCTGGCCACGGCGAGCCGTCTCGTAGGTTTGTCATCCACAGCAAGGGTTTTGTTCATGCCGGGAATCGTACCGGGCGCCCGCGTGCCTCGACTTTCAGATTCTTGCTAATTGGAGCGGCTAATTCCCTACAAACGCCTCAAGAATGCGGCGGCCCTGGTCGGAGCCGAGGATCGGCTCGCTGGCCCGCTCGGGGTGCGGCATGAGAGCGACCACGTTTCGCCGAGCGTTGCAGATTCCCGCGATCGCGTTCCGGCTGCCGTTCACATTGGCCTCCTCGGTGACCTGGCCTCGGGGATCGCAGTAGCGGAACACAACGCGGCCCTCGGCCTCGATCTTCGCGAGCGATTCGTCGTCGAGATAAAGATTGCCGTCGCCGTGCGCGATGGGCATGCCCATGACGTCGCCCGCCTTGAGCCCCCGGGTCGCCACGGTGTTCGTGGCTTCCACCTTGATGTGCACGCGCTGCGACAGGAACTTCACGTTCTTATTGCGCAGCATGGCGCCGTCGAGCATTCCCGCTTCCTGCAGGATCTGGAAGCCGTTGCAGATGCCTAAGACCCGCCCGCCGTCTTCGGCGAAGGCCTTGACCGAGGCCATCACCGGCGAAAAGCGTGCGAGGGCGCCGGTGCGCAGATAGTCGCCGTAGGCGAAGCCGCCGGGGATGACGATCGCCTCGGAGCCGTGAAGATCCGAATCCTTGTGCCACAGGAGCCGCGCTTCGTGTCCCAGCACGTCGCTGAAGGCGCGCTGGGTATCGTGGTCGCAGTTGCTGCCCGGAAAGACGACGACGCCAACCTTCATCAGGCCACCCGTTCGATCTTGAAGCTCTCGATCACGGGGTTCGATAGAACCTTGCTCGCCATCTCCTCGGCCTGCTTTTTCGCTTCGTCTTCGGTGATGCCGTTGAAGGTAAGAAGGAACGACTTCCCTTGTCGAAGGTCGGTGATGGCCTTGTAGCCGAGGCCGTGGAGAGCTTCGAGCGTGGTCCGTCCCTGCGGGTCGAAGACTGAAGTCTTGAGAGAAACGAGAACGCGGAGCTGGATCATGGGCGCCTTTTAGGCCTCAAAAACTCGAGCGAAGAGTGTGTCGGTGTG
>JAYUUU010000503.1:0-1949 GCA_043754395.1 Vicinamibacteria bacterium | reverse complement strand
CCCGTGCCACGACCGCGGTCGGGACCACCGCGATACCCTTCGAGGCGAGG
Organism: Vicinamibacteria bacterium; assembly: GCA_043754395.1. Taxonomy (GTDB): domain Bacteria; phylum Acidobacteriota; class Vicinamibacteria; order Fen-336; family JAGNNV01; genus JAGNNV01. The sequence continues at coordinate 1,899 of JAYUUU010000503.1, read as the reverse complement.
TCGAGCATGTAGCGCTTGTGAGCATTCCAGCGGACGATGTCCGCCGGGTTCACGAGCGAGGTCTGCTTCTCTACCCTTGAAAGCCAAGTCAGGAATTCTTCGAACCTCTGGTAGTAGTCCCAGGGCGAGCGAAGCAGGGCGAGGTCGACTCTGTCCCACGCGAAGTCTGGGTCGTCCCATGAGGCGGAGAGCACCACCGCTCCGCGTTTCGCGAGGGCCGCGGCGAGAGGACGATCGTCGTCCTCCATCTCGGGATGTTTCGATTGAGTGACGAACGCGATCTTCATGGCCGCGGGAGCTTAGCCGCAGGCCACGAGCTCCGCAGGGCTTGTCTCAGGCCTGGTCGTAGGCCTGCTTCAGCCAGCCGATGAGCTCCTTGTTGACATCCTTGGCCGACTCGAGGCGGATCCGGTGGCTCACCATCGCGCTGAAACTGCCCGACGCCTCGAGTCGCCCCGCAGGAGGAGCACCCTTGAGATTCAGGCCGACATCAAAGCGTGTGGCGGTCGAGGGCTGGAGGAGAGCGAACTGCTTGCTCCGACGCAAGCTGACATTCGCTTTCTTCGGAGAGATCTCGACATCGCTTCCGAACTTCTTCACTTCAGCCACGATGGCGTCGTAGATCGGCCGCAGGGCAGCCTTCGGCCCCTTGAACTGCTCCCCGAGGGGGTCCTCGCCGTGCGAGGGCGCGCCGCCACCCTTCACGGAATGCGCGATGAGGTTCGCGTATCCGTGGCCGACACCGTGCTTCGACTTCAGGAAAGCCACCACCTCGCTATGTTTCTCGAGCTTTTGAGCCTCGACGATCTTGATCCATTGATCGATGGACTTCCCGGTTTTCTCGGGAAGGTTCGCGATCATCTTGTCGATCGAGTCTTCGACCTTTCCCATGGCTAGTTCTCCCGAGTGAGCGCGAAGAAGTGATTGGCGCCCTTCGATTTTCCGCCCCCGAAGAAGGTCCAGCTCGCCTCGAGCCGTCCGTCGTCCAGGAAACGGATCAGTTTTTCGAAGGCGGCCTTGCCGTCCATCGCCTGGACTTGTTCGGCCGGGGCTGCTGCGGTTTGGGCCGAGCCAAAAGCGGCTCCGAGGGTGGTGAGGAGCAGGCTGACGATAAGCAGACGACGATTCATGGGTTTTGATTTCCTTTTCGGGTTTTAAGGCTCTGGACTATTTCTTGTTCTTGTCGTGCAGCTCAGCAATGTTCTGGCGCAGAGTGTCTTTCGGCGCCATGAACATGAAGGCGGACATCATGCCGAGCACAAGGCGGGTCTTGAGGGGGACGTTCCCGGTCTCGACCACGGCCTTGATGTTGTTGAGGATGTCGACCCAGCTGGTGCGAACGGAATCGGCGGTCTTTAGCTGGTCGACGAACTTCGAGTGCACTACGGTCACGCGTGTCACCCCGGCCTTCTCCTCGAGCGTCCACTCGACGAGCGTTGGCGTCTCCGGCAGGTTGGTGAAGCGGAAAGTGTGGACGAAACGGGTGGGCGGCACGAATTCGTGAACCTCGCCGATGATGAAGACCCGCTTACCGTCCTCGCTTCTGTAGATCATCCGGGAGCCGGGTTTGAAGTCCGTGTCGAGCACGGTTCCAAACATTGGCTTTTGAATCTGCTTGAGCTTGGTGATCTCCGCCCAGACGTCTGCGACGGGGGCTTTGATCTCGACGACGTGAACCTGCCGTTCTTCCATGGCCTTCCTTTTTCAGGCGCGCTTCAGGCGCCTTGTTTCATTCTTCGCGGACTTGTCGATTGTTTCCCTTGGAGTCAAGACCTTGGATTCAAGGGTTCGTTTCAGGCCGACCAGGGCCGCGGCCCAGTCGCCCTGATATTTCCCCACCCAGCGCTCGTAGATGTGCTGGATGGGAACGGGGTTCAGGTGGTTGATGCGCTTCCGGCC
>JAYUUU010000502.1:0-2298 GCA_043754395.1 Vicinamibacteria bacterium | reverse complement strand
GAGTCGCCTTCGTATTCGCCCAAGTGGCTGCCCGGCGCCACCATCAGCGCCGCCACCACCGCCGAGTACCTCGGTGTCGGGTACATCATCGGGCCGAAGATCGCGGGCGTGATCTTCTCGGGCGGTCTCTTCTCGTGGTTCGTCATGATGCCCACGATCAAGTTCTTCGGGACGCTCGTGACCACTCCCATCTATCCGGCGGTTATCCCGATCGCGGACATGACCTCGTCGCAACTCTGGAACTTCTACATCCGCTACATCGGTGCTGGCGCGGTGGCAGCCGCCGGCCTGCTCACCCTGATGCGCACGATTCCGACCATCGTCTCGGCCCTCAAGTCGAGCGTCGCCGAGCTGAAGAAGTCCCGCGGCCAGGCATCAGCCGACGTCGTCGCGGTGGGGCGCACCTCGCAGGATCTTCCGATCACCGTGGTGATGGGCGGTTCGCTCATGATCATCGTGGCCATGTGGGCGATGCTGACGTTCATGCCTATTCCCGGCGCGCCCACGAGCTGGTTCGCGAATCTGATCGCCGCGGTTCTTGTCCTTGTGTTCGGCTTTCTCTTCGTCACCGTCTCCTCGCGCATCTGCGGCCTCATCGGCACGTCTTCGAACCCGATCTCCGGCATGACCATCGCCACACTGATGGCGACGTGCGCTCTGTTCCTCGTGGTCGGCTGGACCGCAGCGCCTTACGGCGCTCTCGCATTGATGATCGGCGGCAGCGTCTGCATCGCGGCCGCGAACGGCGGCAACACTTCGCAGGACCTCAAGACCGGCTACATCGTGGGCGCCACACCGCGGGCCCAGCAGCTCGCCCTGATGGCGGGCGTCCTCGCTTCGTGTTTCGCGATTGGCGCGACCCTCATCCTCATGAACAAGGGTCTCGAGAGCTACGTCGACGTCAAGATTCCCGTGGACCTCGCCTCGCGCCCTGACGGCGTCACGGTGGAAACCGATTCTTACGAGCATGCGGGGAAGACCTACACCCTCATCAACGTCATCGGGTCGTCGACCATTCCTGAGGGCAAGTACCTTTTCGATCGAAGCACCGGGCAAGTGGAGAAGCAGTGGATTCAGGGCATCGGCTCCGAGCAGGCGACGGCACCCCAGGCGCGACTGATGTCGGTGGTCATCAACGGCATCCTCAACCGGAAGCTGCCGTGGGGTCTCGTGCTTATCGGGGTCTTCCTGGTTCTCACCGTTGAACTACTCGGCGTGCGCTCGTTGTCGTTCGCGGTCGGCGCTTATCTGCCGGTCGGAACGTCGGCCGCGATCTTCGTGGGTGGTGTGGTGAAGTGGCTGGCCGAACGCGGAGCCGAGAAGTCTGCCGAGGAAGAGACGTCGCCGGGTTCGCTTTACGCCTCGGGTCTCATCGCGGCGGGCGGCATTATCGGCTTGCTTGCGGTCGGCGTGAAGGCGCTCGAGAGCACGGGCAGCGTGCCCGCAAACGCGCTGCACGTAGGCGGTCCGTTCGAAACCAACAACCTCGTCGGCGTGTTCGCCTTCTTCCTGCTCGCGTACTCGCTGTACTACTTCGCAAGAAAGCCGTTGAAGGAGTAGTTGGAAGGCGAGGTTGCTTCGTGGCCCGAGGCCTGGCCACGAAGCAACCCCGTCTCTCCACCATCAGCCCTCGCGGGAGACAATATCGCGGTGCGCTGCGTGGCAACTGTCCGTCTTTTCGCTTTGGTTGCGCTTGGCGCGGGGATGGTCGAGGCCCAAACTCCTAACGAAGCCACTCGCATCCTCGAAAAAGCTCAGGTGACGATCCTGGGCGAGACCGCTTCTTACACCCTGCGGATGGTCGTGAACCGGACTGGAAAGTCGCCGCGCATCGTCACCATGGAGGGCTTCAAGTCGGGCGACGGCCGTGGCCTGGTCCGTTACACCGACCCGCCCAAGGAGAAGGGCACCGTTTACCTTCGGCGCGATGACAACACCTACATCTACCTTCCCGCGGCCGAGAAGGTGGCTCGCGTCGGCCCGAAGCAGACCTTTGGCGGCGGCGACTTCAACAATGGCGACATCTTTCGGCTCTCTCTCACTCGCGACTACGAGGCGACCCTCGCAGGCGAGGAGACCGTGAACGGCGCGGTGTGCCACGTCCTCGAACTCAAGGCGCGAAATCGCGGCGTCGCTTATGACCGCGTTCGGTATCTCGTACGCAAAGACGGCACGTACTTTCCGTGTCTCGCGGAGTACTTCACGATCTCGGGGAAGAAGCTCAAGATCCTTCGCTCGGACGAGGTTGAAACCCTCGGCGGCCGGAAGCGGCCCACGCGGATGATCATGGAGAGCGCG
>JAYUUU010000501.1:0-2738 GCA_043754395.1 Vicinamibacteria bacterium | reverse complement strand
TTGTCGCGCGGCGGGAGAGTGCGGCCCTCCACAATTGGGCGCCGCTTGAAGCCCCTTCATCCTGGCGACCTACCCACGGCGCGCTCCAAACCAGCACCTCATCGACCGGCGCATCGCGCGCGATCTCGCGCGACCACTCGCCGACCGCGAGCCGGATCTTCGCTTCGGGCAAAGCCTCGCGCAGCGCGTGGAGTGCGGGCAGGCTCATCAGCACATCGCCGATTCGATCGAGGCGCAGAACGAGAACTTCGCGCGGGGGGTGGGCTTCAGGCTTCGGGAGAAGAGGGGCGAGAGCGGCGGCGGCGGCACTCGCCATCGTCACCACGAACCGCTCGCGCGGCTCGGTCACGCGGCTTTGTGTGCCCTTAACGTTTTGCCAGCGTTTGCGCCTGGACATAGCACTCTTCAAGAGTCGATGCGACCCGTTCCCACGTGAGATCCCGCTCTACCCTGAGCCGCGCGTTGCTTCCGAGCGCTTCGCGGAGGCTTGTGTCTTTGGCGAGGCGAAGCAGGGCACTGCGAAGTGCTGGCGCGTCCTTCGGTGGAACGAGAAGGCCTTCGATGCCGTCCGTCACTACATCCGGGATGCCCGCAACCCGGCTGGCCACGATCGGACGGCCGGCCGCCATCGCCTCGAGCAGGGCGTTCGGCAGACCATCGACGTTCCCCTTCGAATCGACGACGGAAGGAACCGCGACGATATCCGCGGCGGTAAGCGCCTCTGCCGTCTCCAAGCGAGAGAAACGGCCGGCGAGCGTCACCGATACGCGCGCGGTTTGGGCACGAGCGAGTAGATCCGAGCGAAGATCACCATCGCCCACGATCGCCAGGTGAAGGTTCGATGCGTCGCCAAGGGCGTCGATCAGATGCGCGAAGCCTTTCTTCTCGACCAGGCGGCCCACCGCGACCACCAGCGTCTGCGTGGGCGATGCGCCGAGACGCTCTCTCATGGCCTCGCGCTGCTCCGTTGTGGCCGGTTTCGGAGAAAAGAAGTGCCTGTCGACGCCATAAGGAACCGTGCGCGTTATCTCTGCGCGGGACCCGAGAGCGATCGCGCGGTCGCGAAGGTCGGAGCTGCAGGCGGTCACCGACCCTGAGGCATGAAATGCTGCTCGCGCGGCGCTTCCGACGAAAGAGCTTCGTTCTGCCGCGAACACGTCGCTTCCGTGCAGAGAGATGACAAAAGGCTTGCCCGCCGACCGGGCCGGGCCATTCGCCAGCACGCCTCCGGGCACCACCCAGTGGGCGTGCACGATGTCGTAGGCGTCGCGGCCGAGCCGGCGGCGTACCGCACGCTGGGTCGCGAGGGCGGCGAATGGCGCCACGAGCAGAGTCTTCCATTTGAAGCCGCGATCGGCGTTCATGCTCTGCGCATAACCCCAGACGTTCAGGCCGGACGCGGGCGCGTAATCGAAGGGGAAGAAACGTAAACCCGCTTCGTCATTTCGCTTGAGCCTCGGATGGGCGGGAAGGACGAGGTCGACCTGGTGACCTCGGGCGCAAACGCCTCGCGCGATCTCCTCGATGAAAGGAGCGGTGCCGTCTCCTTCGAAGAGCGGAAATGAGGACGTGACCATCAGGATCTTCATGACTTCGGCAAGCGGGGCAGAACCTCGACCGAGTCGACCATGATTCCGAGGTCGCGTGTGTCCGTCGCGAGTTTGTCGGTGTTCGTCGGTCTCCAGGCGGGAACTTCGAGGCGAAGGATCTTCGAACCTCGAGGCAACGGGTCCGGAAGAGTGATCTCGAAGTCGCGCCAGATTCCGTCCGCAGTGAAATCGCCTACAGGAACTTCATCGAAGACCGCCTTCACGCGCGCGGGGCTGGCATTCACGGGGCGCAGATGCGAGGTCACGCGAATCCTGAGCCTCGCCCCAGGAACCGCGGACGGGACATAGATGGAGCCGGTGGCGTTGCCGCGCTCGTCCAGACACCCACCCGTCCACCTGTAGGTGAGGTCTCCCGTCGCCTCCTTCTCAAAGAAACCCGAGGTCTGAAGGTCGCCGGAGCCGCCGATATCGATCAGGGGTTCGGTCGTGACGCGCATGGTCTCGGGCTCGATCACGCGGGAGAGGAAGAACTCCACCACGCGCGGCTCGGGTCTTTGGGGCACGCGGTCGTATGTCCACTCGAATTCCGACGACGTGAAGCGGAACGTCTGGGTGCGCTCGAGGAACAGGCCGCAGACGTCGGTTCTGAAACTGGTGACGAAGTAGATGTTGCGGTAGGTCTTCCGCCAGGCCGAGATGAGGTGAGTCAATCGTTCGGGGTCTGGATTGAACCGCCGGAACTCGAGAGCGTTGGCGCCATAAAGGCCCCACAGGGGCAACGACAGGAGATGGATGTTCTTCGGCTGCTCGAAGAGGACGACATCGCGCGGACCGAACCTTCGGGCGACATCCGCGACGAAAGGCACGCTGCCTTTCCAGTCCACGAAAGAAAGGATCGGCTGAGTGTGGGCAACCGACACGCCAAGGGCGAGCACTCCCGCGGACCCCGCGGCGAGGCGCCAGGTTTTCGAACGACGAGCCAGGGTGACCACCGCAAGGGCGGCCAGGATGAAGGTGAGTGGCAGAGTCACCGGCACGTAGCGCCGCATCGCGAAGAAGTAGTCGTTGAAGACGCGGATCTTGTAGAGGTAGAAGAGAGAGAAGGCGAGAAAGACCGCGAGGGCCAGCACGTCTTTCGAGTCGAGCTTCTTGAGGAAGATGAAGAGACCGAGAAAGGCGAGGGCGAGG
>JAYUUU010000500.1:0-2929 GCA_043754395.1 Vicinamibacteria bacterium | reverse complement strand
CCTCGCCCTGCTCATTTCTGGAACGACACCGCGCGGGTGGTCGGGCAAGCCGCGAGCCCTCGATTTCTTCGACCTGAAGGAAACGGTCGAAGACATCCTTCACAGACACTCAAGCGGCGCCGTGACTCTCTCCAGAGATGGCGTCCCGCCTTTCCTTCATCCCGGCCGGAGCGCGGTCATCCATCTCAACGGTGTCGCCTGCGGCTACCTCGGCGAAGTCCATCCCGACACAATCGCCGCGTTTTCGCTGAAGGACCGTCCCGTGGTGGCCGAGATCCCGCTCGAAGTGCTGGGCTCCCGCGCGGCCCTGGCCCTCTCCTCTTTCTCGCGATATCCCGAAGTGGTCCGCGATCTCTCGATCCTGGCTCCTTCGACCGCGAGCGCCATCGACATAACCGCCCTCGCCCGGAAACAGGCCGGCCCTATCGCCCGCAGCGTCGAGCTCATCGACCGATTCGAGGGCCAGGGCGTTCCCGCGGGTCAGGTGAGCCTTACCCTCTCGTTCGTCTTCCAAGCCGATGCCCGCACGCTCTCGAGCGACGAGGTCGAACAGGCCATGGACTCGGTGAGGGCGAGTTTTTCGGAGTTGGGCTACACCGCTCGCGGACTGGCCTAAGATTTGACCTCACAACGCAGTCTGATCGGCGACACAGGAGAAGGAATGCAGGACAGCTTCGACATTCTTGAAGAGAAGGTCAAAAAGGCCGCGGAGCTTGTGAAGAAGCTGCGCAGGGACAACAAGAGCCTCGATGACCAGCTCAAGGAAAACAAGGCGAAGCTCGCCGAGGCGGAGAAAAAGCTCGCCGCCCTCGAGGCGCAGATCGGCGATGTGGCCGGCGACGCGGCGAAGGTCGAAAGTCTCACCGCCGAGCTCGAGGCCCTCAAGAACGAGCAGGATCAGGTCCGCACACGGGTGGCGAAGATCGTCACCCTCCTGGAAAGCCTGGACTAGTCTTACGAGCAGCATCTCCATGGCTCCCAAACCCAAGCGCGTCGAGATCGACATCTTCGGTCAGAGCTTCTCGCTCATCGCCGAGGACGAGGCGCGCCTGCAGGAAGTAGCGAAGCACGTGGACGCGCAGATGAAGGAACTCTCTCAGTCCACCGCGACCATCGACTCGTTCCGGCTCGCTGTCCTCGCCGCTCTTAATATCGCGAATGAGCGGTTTGACCTCGCGGACCGGCTGGCCAGCAAAGAGAACGCCGTCCAGGCCCAGTTCGAGGCGATGAACGCAAAGGCCGCGCGTATCTCGATCGAACTCGACGAAGCGATGGGCCAGACCTAAAAAGAAAGACGCGGCCGAAGCCGCGTCCTCTGGTCCGAAGGATCAAGTCGTTATGGGGCCCCGAAGGGCCCAACAACTAAAACCCGCGCTTTTGAGCGCGTACGTTGCGGCGCGAACCTTTGCGCTCGCCGCCACCACCACCACCGCCGCCGTAAGGACGGCCACCGCCACCGCCGCCACCCGCACCGTACCCGCCACCACCGCCACCGCCATAACCACCGCCGCCACCGCCACCACCGAAGGGACGGCCGCCGCCGCCACCCGCCGGGCGGGGCTTCTGCTCTTCAGCTTCGTTCACACGAAGGGCGCGGCCGCCGAGGTCCATGCCGTTGAACTTCTCTGTGGCCTTCACCGCGTCTTCCGCATTTTCGAAGTCGACAAACGCGAAGCCGCGAGGGCGACCCGTCATCCGATCCGTCGGGAGGAAGACTTCGCGAATCGCGCCGGCCTGTGAGAACAGGTCGCGAATCTCGTCCGCGGTGGTCTTGAAGTTGAGGTTGCCGACAAACAGTTTCGAGCCCACCGTGCGATCTTCTTTCTGGGAAAACGCCCCACAGCCTGATTGCTGTTCTTAAGGGGTTAGGTCCAACGGCTATTGTATCCCCAATCCCTTCCCTGAGACGGAGAACGCCCTTGACCCCGGACACTCACACCTTCTCTCTGCTTCTCGACGAGGGCTTCTCAAAGGCCGCCTGGCACGGGCCCAACCTCCTCGGTTCCCTCCGGGGCGTCACTTTGCCCCAGCTTCTTTTCCGGCCGCGGATCGACGGTCACAATGTCTGGGAGCTCGCGGTTCACTGCGCATACTGGAAATACGCGGTGAGGAATCGGCTGATCGAAGGCAAGCGAAACCGCTTCCCCCTTGAGGGAAGTAACTTCTTCACTCGAAACCCGGGCCTGAGCATGGACGACTGGAAGAACGACCTGTCCCTGCTCAAACACCAGCACGCTCTTCTCAAGACCACCATCACCGATCTCGCTCCGAAGATGTACGACCAGAGGGTCAAGGGGTCGAAGCACACGGTGAAGCGCACGGTCCTCGGCATCGCCGCCCACGACATTTACCACGCGGGGCAGATCTCCCTGCTCAAGAGAATGGCCGGATAGCCGGACCTTAGGATCCGCTGGCCTTGAGCCGATACAATGCGGCCATGATCGCGACCGCCTTCGTCTCGGCACTTCTCCTTCAGGGCGCCACACAGATGACGCCCTCCCTGATGCCCTCGCAGCATTTCGAGGTGACTGCAGCCTACGAGGCTCCGACCAAGAAGGGTGCGCTCGCGAATCTCGTCTTCGAGTTCAAGCAGAAGGACCGAGACGTCCACATCAACGAGGAACCCGCGCCGCGCATCAAGTTCGCCGCAGGCGCGTCCCTTGTCGCCCCCCCGCCTGCGAAGAGCTCGGGCGCCATCCCCGACCCCGCGAACGCGAAGTATCTCGACCTTGCGAAGCCGGTTCGTTTCGCGGTTACCGTGGCGCCCGACGCGAAAAAGGGCATGAGCCACGTCAGAGCCACGGTGTCGTACTTCTACTGTTCGAAACGTGAGAACTGGTGCCGCAAGGGCACGGCGGACTTCGACCTCGCCGTCGTCCTCCCCTAGTGCTCCCGTAGTGATCCTCGCCTTCCAGTCGGACCTCGTCGC
>JAYUUU010000499.1:0-3215 GCA_043754395.1 Vicinamibacteria bacterium | reverse complement strand
GCGCGCAACCAGCCGACGCGGGCGGTTCGATGGATCTCCGGATGTGTGGTGCGAGGCATAGGAAAAGGAGTGTAAGGCGGAACACGTGTTACGTTTGATAGCTTGGATCCGCGACCTGAATCTCCCTGGAGCCACCCCAAGACCGTCGCCGGCTTCTTAGGATCGCCGCAAAACGCCACACTGATCCGATTCGCCGAAGCGGAGAGGGCAAGGCGCGGAGCGAAACGTATTCTCGACATCGGCTGCGGAGCCGGACGTAACGCCTGCCCTCTCGCGGATCTTGGCTTCGAGGTGCTCGGCGTCGACCTCTCCATGCCCATGCTTCACGGGGCTCGCGATCGAGCGCGGGGGCAGGCAGCTCGTTGGCTCCGACTGGCTCAGTCGACAATGGACTGCCTTCCCGCACCCGATCGAACGTTCGACATCGTGATCGCGCACGGAATATGGAATCTCGCGGCGTCCGGGGCCGAGTTCCGGCAAGGCGTCCGCGAAGCGGCCCGCGTTTCGAAGCCAGGTGCTGGACTCTTCGTCTTCACCTTCTCCCGAAACACGCTTCACGCGGGTGCCGAGCCCGTTCCAGGCGAGACCTTCGTGTTCACCCAGTTCTCCGGACAACCCCAGTGTTTCCTGAGTCGAGACGCCCTGATCTTTGAGCTCGACGCTCAAGGCTTCACTCTCGACGAGAACGTCGTGACCCTGAGCGAGCACAATCTGCCGCGGCCCGGGCCGCTTCAGGCCCCTTCAGGGCCGGTAATCTTCGAGGGCGCCTTTCGGTTCGACGCGCACTCTTCATGAATGAGGTTCAAAGGATGCTGCCAACACGAAGTGGGTTCATCGTTTGTCTGTGTTTGGCCGCTCCCGCAATCGCCGCGGGTCAAGAGGCGCCGACCGAGCGCCTCCTCCATCTAGCAAGGGTGCCCGGGGTCTCCGGCCACGAGGCGGATGTGCGAAAGGCGGTGTCCGAGATGCTCCCGCCCGCTCTGCACCCTGAGACGGACAGCGCGGAGAATCTTCTCGTGCGCATCGGATCCGGCGCCCCGAAAACGCTGATCGCGGCGCCGCTCGACGAACCCGGATACGTCGTCTCTGGGATCACGGACGATGGTTATCTGCGCCTTCATCGTCACACCGCAGGACTCGCTCACCCGCTCGCCCACGAGTACCACGTTGGCCAGCCCGTCCTCATTCGCACGTCCACCGGGGCCTACGTCGCGGGAGTGACGGCCACTCCTTCGACTCACCTTCGCTCGACGCGCGCATCCGGCGCCGACTCCGGACCGCGCACTATCGACGATCTTTTCGTGGACGTGGGCGCGTCGTCTCGCGATGAGGTGGCGGCGCGCGGCATCCGGATGCTTGACGCCGTCACCTTGCGCGAGAGGACGTCGAAACTCGCGGGCAGCGAGGTCGCGGGCGTTGCGGTTTCGTCCCGGGCCGGGGCCGCGGCGCTGGTCGAGGTCTTAAGCCGCTTCAAGGCGACGAGGCCTTCAGGCTCGATCATCTTCGCCTGGACCTCGCAGTCCCACTTCGGCCAGCGGGGACTGCAGCGGCTTATCGAAACCGAAAAGCCGGATCGACTGATCGCGATCGTCGGAGCGCTCGGTCCCTTTAAGGACGCGGTCGGATCGACGGGAGCGGTGGGAGCGGGGCCGATGATCCGCGATGACGACACGCTCCTCGCCGCCGCCGCAACTACTTCCGGTGCGAAAGTTCAGAAGCGCGCCGCTTCAAGCCTTCCACTGCCGCTCCCGCGCGGTCTCGAGACCCATGTTCTGGCGATCCCTTCGCGCTACGCCCAGACGCCTGCGGAAACCGTCGACGCCCGCGACGTCGAAGCCGCGGCGCAATTGGTGGCGGAGGCCTCGGGTCTTGGCCCGCTGAGCGCTCCGACTACCCTCGCTCCGGTTCCCGAACCGCCACCCGTGACCTTCGCGGAATCCGACCTTCGACTGCTCGCGGGACTCGTCCGCGCGTACGGCGTCTCATCCCACGAAGAACCCGTCCGCACGGAGGTGCTGCGCCGGCTCCCGTCGTGGGCCAAACCGGAGGTCGACAGCAAAGGCAACGTGATCGTGCGTTTCGGGCAGCGCGGCACGTCGCTGCTGTTTATCGCCCACACCGATGAAGTCGGCTTCGAGATCGCGGCGATTGAAGACGATGGAACGGCGACCGTTCGAGCGCGCGGAGGAATGTATGTGTCGCTCTACGAAGCCCATCCGGTGCTGGTCCATACGCCTCGCGGGCCGCGACAGGCTGTCCTCGCGCCGCGGAGGGACTACGCGGCATCGACGACGCTCGAACCGGAGATCGCAGCTCTTCGCCTCGATGTCGGCGCGAAGAGCCGTAGCGAGGCGGAAAGTCTCGGCCTCGCCGTCGGACAGTCGATCACGCCGAGGAAGGATCTCGCGAAACTCGGAGAACATCGGGCCACGGCGCGGGGCATGGACGACCGAAACGGTTCCACCGCGCTGCTGAAGGCACTCGCGCGCCTCGATCCTGCTGCCGTGAAGAACCGCGTGACCTTCGTCTGGTCGGTCGAAGAAGAGACGGGTCTCGAGGGCGCCGCGTTCATCGCCGACAAAGAGAGATTCGACACCGTCTTCGCCGTCGATACCTTCGTCTCCTCGGATACGCCGGTGGATTCGCAACGCCTCGCCCACGCCCCTCTCGGCAAAGGAGCGGTCCTGCGAGGTCTCGATGGCCGCACTCTCGTCACCCCGGATGTGATCGACCGGATCACGGTACTCGCGCGGGAGAACAGCATCCCACTTCAGATCGGCGTCACCGGCGGAGGAACCGACGCTTCACCCTTCGCGGCGAAAGGCTCGATCGACGTCGGTCTGTCGTGGCCGGGCCGCTACTCGCACTCTCCCGTCGAAGTCATGGACCGTCGCGACCTCGAAGCACTCACGAAACTGATCGTGACGCTTGCGCAGAAATACTGAAGGGCAAAGCGTCAGCCTTCGAGTTTCTTCTTCAGTTCCACCAGAAGGTTCAGCGCCTCGATGGGCGTGAGCGCGTTGACATCGGTCTTGCGGATATCGTCCGCGACCGCGTCCGAGGCCGGGGCGAACAGCGATAATTGACGCTCCTTCGGCGCGCCCATCACTCCGGTCCGCGCGAGCTTGGGACGGCCTTCGGAGTCGAACTCGGTCTGCTCGAGGTTCTTGAGGATCTCTCGCGCACGCTTGACCACCGGCGCCGGCAAACCCGAG
>JAYUUU010000498.1:0-1937 GCA_043754395.1 Vicinamibacteria bacterium | reverse complement strand
GCGCGCAACCAGCCGACGCGGGCGGTTCGATGGATCTCCGGATGTGTGGTGCGAGGCATAGGAAAAGGAGTGTAAGGCGGAACACGTGTTACGTTTGATCCCTTGGATCCGCGACCTCAATCTCCCTGGAGCCCCTGAGCGAGCACAATCTGCCGCGGCCGGGACTGCTCCTGGGCTCCTTCAGGCCCGGTAATCTTCGAGGGCGCCTTTCGTTTCGCGGCGCCGTCTTCATGAATGAGGTTCAAAGGATGCTGCAGATACGAAGTGCCGTCGTCGTTTCGCTGGCTTTGGTCGCCCCCGCCATCACCGCGGGTCAAGACGCGCCGACCGAGCGCCTGCTCCATCTGGCAAGGGTGCCCGGGGTCTCTGGCCACGAGGGAGATGTGCGAAAGGCGGTGTCCGCGATGCTCCCGCCCGCGCTGCGCGCTGAGGCGGACAGCGCGGGAAATCTTCTCGTGCGCATCGGATCCGGCGCGCCGAAAACGCTGATCGTGGCGCCGCTCGACGAACCGGGATACGTCGTCTCTGGAGTCACCAACGATGGATACCTGCGCCTTCATCGTCACACCACGGGACTCGCTCACCCGCTCGCCCATGAGTACCACGTCGGCCAGCCCGTCCTCATTCGCACGTCCCCAGGGGCCTACGTCGCGGGAGTGACGGCCACACCTTCGACTCACCTTGGCTCCACCCGCGCATCCGGCGCCGACTCCGGTCCGCGCACCATCGACGATCTTTTCGTGGACGTGGGAGCGTCGTCTCGCGATGAGGTGGCGGCGCACGGCATTCGGATGCTTGACGCCGTCACCCTGCGCGAGAGGACGTCGAAACTCGCGGGCCGCGAGGTCGCGGGCGTTGCGGTTTCGTCCCGGGCCGGGGCCGCGGCGCTGGTCGAGGTCTTGAGCCGCTTCAAGACGACGAGGCCTTCAGGCTCGATCCTCTTCGCCTGGACCTCCCAGTCCCACTTCGGCCAGCGGGGACTGCTCCGGCTCATCGAAACCGAAAAGCCGGATCGACTGATCGCGATCGTCGGAGCGCTCGGTCCCTTTAAGGACGCGGTCGGATCAACCGGCGTGGTGGGAGCGGGGCCGATGATCCGCGATGACGACACGCTCCTCGCCGCCGCCGCAACTACTTCCGGTGCGAAGGTCCAGAAGCGCGCCGCTTCAAGCCTGCCAATGCCGCTCCCGCGCGGTCTCGAGACCCATGTTCTGGCGATCGCTTCGCGCTACGCCCAGACGCCTGCGGAAACCGTTGACGCCCGCGACGTCGAAGCCGCCGCTCAATTGGTGGCGGAGGCCTCGGGTCTTGGCCCGCTGAGCACTCCGACTGCACTCGCTCCGGTTCCCGAGCCGCCACCCGTGACCTTCGCGGAATCCGACCTTCGACTGCTCGCGGGACTCGTTCGCGCGTACGGCGTCTCGTCACACGAAGAACCGGTCCGCGCAGAGGTGCTGCGCCGGCTCCCATCATGGGCCAAACCAGAGGTCGACAGCAAAGGCAACGTGCTCGTCCGCCTCGGACAGGGCGGCAAGTCCCTGCTGTTTATCGCCCACACCGATGAAGTCGGCTTCGAGATCGCGGCGATTCAGGACGATGGAACGGCGACCGTTCGAGCGCGCGGAGGAATGTATGTGTCGCTCTACGAAGCCCATCCGGTGCTCGTCCATACGCCTCGGGGGCCGCGACAGGCGGTCCTCGCGCCGCGAAGGGAGTACCCGACATCGACGACGCTCGAGCCTGAGATCGCGAGTCTGCGGCTCGACGTTGGCGCTAAGACTCGAAGCGAGGCGGAAAGTCTCGGCCTTGCGACGGGACAGTCGATCACGCCACGCAAGGATCTCGCGAAACTGGGCGAACATCGGGCCACGGCGCGCGGCTTGGACGACCGCAACGGTTCGACCGCCCTGCTCATGGCACTCGCGCGGCTCGATCCT
>JAYUUU010000497.1:0-5350 GCA_043754395.1 Vicinamibacteria bacterium | reverse complement strand
TCGGCCGGCCCCTCCGCGTTGTCCTCGTCCGTGTAGAACTCCGGCGCAACCGTGTTGAGCTGATCGCGGCCCATCATCACCACAAAGAACTGTTTCGACACCGGCTGTCGGGCGATCGAGAGCACATGGCGGTGGCCGCTCGAGAAACGGTAGCCATCGGCCTGGGTCTGGTTCAGGCGATTGGGATCGAAGCGCCAGAAGCCGCCGTGCTTCTTGAAGAACTCGGTGGGATCGCCTCCCTTCGCGCCTCGAACGCGATCGGGCTGGCCGTAGGCGTTTGATGGCGAGCCGACCTCGACGTACAACATGCCCGCATCGTCGAACGCGATCGTCTTCGCGTTGTGCTGACGTTCATCGGGTAGACCGGACACGACAGTCTCCGGTTCGCCTTTCGGCGCCAGTTCGCCTTGGGCGAGACGATAGCGAAGGACAGAGGTGCTGGTGGAGTGATAGAGAAAGCCATCGCGAATCGCGATGCCGTTGCCGCCGCCGCCGCCAAATGCCGCCCTCATTTCCGCGCGGCCGTCGCCATCGGTGTCACGCAGCCCGATGATGCCGACGGTCCGCATCTTCACGTAGACGTCGCCGTTTGGCGCCACGGTCATGAAACGCAGGGGCCCAAGATCATCGGCCACCACCACGGCACGGAAACCCGGGGGAAGTTTGATGGCGCCGTCGTCACGATCGGGCGTCGGCAGTTTCTGAGCGAACAGCACCGCGGAGGACGCGAGTACGAGGGCGGCAGGAAGGAATGAACGTATCGAGTGGGCTTTCATAGGGATCACAGTGAACGGAAATCTAGCAGGGCCCCGGGCGATCTGACCTCCACTAGACTGCGCGGATCCAAATGTCGTTCTCCCCCGGCTCCCGCCTCGGTCCTTATGAAATAACCGCGGCCATCGGCGCGGGCGGAATGGGCGAGGTCTACCGCGGGCGCGATGCCACACTGAACCGCGACGTCGCCATCAAGGTCCTGCCCGCGACGATGGCGGGCGATTCGGAGCGCCTTGCGCGGTTCAAGCGCGAGGCCCAGGTCCTCGCGTCGCTCAATCACCCCAACATCGCGCAGATCTTTGGCTTCGACAACGCGGCGCTTCCGGACGGCTCGACCGCGCACTTCCTCTCCATGGAGATGGTCGAGGGCGAGGATCTGGCCGAGCGCTTGAGGCGTGGCGCGATTCCGGTCGAGGAATCGATCGCGATCGCAAGGCAGATCGCGGACGGCCTCGAAGAGGCGCACGAGCACGGCATCATTCATCGCGACTTGAAGCCCGCGAACATCAAGGTAACACCCGACGGCAAGGTCAAGGTTCTCGACTTCGGCCTCGCCAAGGCTCTCGAAGGCGACGCCTCGACATCCGGAGCAAACTCACAGATCTCCCACTCACCCACCGTGTCCCGCCACATGACGGAAGCGGGGATGATCATGGGCACCGCCGCCTACATGAGCCCCGAACAGGCGCGAGGGAAAACCGTCGACCGCAGGGCGGACATCTGGTCCTTCGGTGTCGTTCTCTTCGAGATGCTGACGGGGACGCGCCTCTTCGCCGGGGAAACCGTGAGCGACACTCTCGCTGCCGTCTTGAAGACGGATCCGGACTGGAACCTCCTGCCCAAGGACACACCGCCCACGATCAAGCGGCTCCTCCGCCGTTGCCTGGAACGGGACGCGAGGCGACGTCTGGGATGGATCGGCGGGTTCCGGCACGAACTCGAGGAGCCGGGATCTCTCGACCGGGAGACCGCATTGACGCGGCCCACAGTACCCGCCTGGCGACGCGTGCTTCCCCTCGCCGCCGCGGCCATGGCGGGCGCGCTCCTCGTTGGACTCATTCGAAACGACTGGGGTCGCGCACGCGGGGGAGCGCCCGTCAGCCGGTTGACCATCGAAACCTCGGCGGCTCCGGATGACATCGCGATCTCACCCGATGGAAGTCGCGTCCTGATTCGACAGGGCGGCACACTGCAGATTCGGACGCTTTCGGGGTTCGAGACCGTCCCCGTCAAGGGCGTGGACCTCCCTGGTCTCCAAAACATCGTCTTCTCCCCCGATGGACTTTCCATCGCGTTCTCCGTGGAACGGACGCTCAAGCGCATCCCCACCTCGGGTGGTGTCGTCATCGACGTCGCGGAACTGCCGGACCTTCCCGACGGTTGCAGTTGGAGCGGCGACCACATCTACTGCGGCGTGCGTGCGCATGGCGTGGTCAGGGTGGCCGCGACCGGCGGACCGATCCAGCAGGTCATCACCGTTCCCCCGGGCGAGCATGCCGCGACGCCTCAACTTCTCGAAGGCGGCGACGTCCTGCTGTTCACAATGGCCCCCGGGACCATGAGACCCGACTGGAGACAGGGGCGCATCATTGCCCAATCATTGTCCTCGGGCCGCCGCGAAGTGGTGGTCGCCACAGGCTCCGATCCGAGGTACCTTCCCACCGGCCACATCGCTTACGCGGTAGCCGGAGTCTGGTTCACCGCCCGGTTCGATGTGAAGACACTTCGGGTCACGGGCTCCCCCGTGCCCATGATCGAGGGCGTCCGCCGCCTCACTCAGGCCGGCCTTCCCCTCCCCCACGTCAGTGTGGACGTCTCGACCACGGGCACGCTCGTGTACCTGAATGGACGCCCTACCTGGTCGATTCCGAAACAGATCATCTTCGCGGACCGGTCCGGTCGTGAACGCGTGCTCGCTCTCTCACCCGCGGAATATGAAGGGCCGCGGGTCTCTCCCGACGGACGCCGACTGGCCTTCAGCACCGACGACCGGCAACAGGCGGCGGTGTGGATTTACGACCTCTCCGAAGAACACGCCCCAAGACGGCTCACCTTTTCCGGCCGCAACCGGCTTCCTCTGTGGTCGCCCGACGGCGCCTCGGTGGCCTTTCAGTCCGATCAGAAGGGCGACACTTCCATCTTCGTAAGGAACGCCGATGGGGCGGGAGAGGCGGAGCGATTGACCACCGCACCGGCGGGAGTGATACACATCCCGGAATCGTGGTCGAAAGACGGCCGTTACCTTTCCTATTCGCTGGTGAGTGCCAACGGCGTGGAGTTGTGGCTGCGTTCCATGAGCGATGGAGCGGTCGAGCGGTTCGACGACCTTCGCTCGAACGCACCACTCAATTCGACGTTTTCACCCGACGGAAAATGGATCGCCTACACGTTGCGCGGGGAGGGCAACGATGTCTTCGTGCAACCGGTGCCGCCGACCGGCGCTCGCTATCAGATCTCCGACCAGAACGACGCGGGCCATCACCCGTACTGGTCTCCAAGCGGCAGGGAACTCTTCTACTACGGCGGAAGCAGCCTGGTGTCTTCGTCCATGTCGATGAGCGGGGGCGTGACGTCGGGCCGGCCGGTGCAGGTCCCGGGACGCCATTCCAGCATCACGAGCGCGGTGGGCCCGCTCAACGACGATATGACACCGGATGGCCGAGAATTCGTCTCTACGCGCAACGTACCCAGCGCCGCCGAGCCGGGCGACCGAACCTCAATCAAGGTGGTGCTGAACTGGTTCGAGGAATTGAACCGCCTTGGGCCGATCAAGCCGTGACCCTGGCCCCATCTCGCCGCCCGGGCCGGGCCCCGAGGCCCATTCCACACAGAACACTGTGTAACATAGGTGTGTATGGCAACCAACCTCGCTATTGACGACTCTCTCCTCGACCACGCTCGAAGCGTGGGCGGCTACAAGACGAAGCGCGAGACCGTGAACGAAGCGCTGCGCGAGTTCATCCAACGCCGGGAACGGCTCGGGCTGCTCCAACTCGCCCGCAGGCTCGAGTACAACCCGAGATACGACTACAAGAAGGAACGGCGGGCGCGGTGATTCTGTTGGACACGTCGGTCCTGTCCCGCGTTTTTCGCCGACCCCGCCCTGGCCCGGCCGAACGCGCATTCCGTGCCGCGTTCGAGGCGCTCCTCGCCGGCGACCGTTCCCTCGGACTCCCGGGCATCGTTCTCCAGGAGATTCTCACCGGGCTTAAGTCCGAGAAGCAGTTCCTCGAACTGCGAGGAAATCTTCTGGCTGGATTCTCAATCGTGACCGCGACCCTCGAGGACCATGTCGAGGCCGCGCGCCTGAGGAACCGCTGTATCGGGAAAGGGGTAAATGTCTCGACCGTCGACTGTCTCATTGCCGCCTCCGCCATCGCGGGCGGCCATTCCCTCTTCGCGGAAGATGAGGACTTCGAAGCCATTCGCAGGCACTCCAAGTTGCAGCTGATCGGGTTGCAGAACCTGGCCTGAGCCCCCGCAACGGTCTTATGCTTCGCGGATGCGAAGAATGATCCCGACCCTTTTGCTTCTCCTGGCGCCTTTTTCGGTTTCCGCCCAGCAACGCGCGATCACCCACGAAGATGTCTGGCTGCTCCATCGCATCGGGCCGCCCGCTCTTAGTCCAAACGGGAAGCTCGCAGTGTTCTCGGTGACCGAGCCCTCGTACGACGCCGCCCAAACCGTTTCCGACCTTTGGGTCGTGCCTAGCGATGGCTCCGCTCCCGCGAGAAAGCTCACGAACACCCGAGGCGGCGAATCCGGCGCCACCTTCTCGCCCGACGGCAAGACGCTCGCGTTCTCGGCGCGGCGCGACACCGATGAAGCCGAGCAGATCTACCTGCTTCCTCTTGAAGGGGGCGAGGCGCGACGACTGACCAACATCGCCACCGGCGCGTCGTCACCTACTTTCCGGCCGGATGGAAAGGCGGTGTTGTTCACCACGAACTTCGTAGAGGGTGCAAAAAACCTCGACGAGCAGAAGAAACTCTCCGACGAGCAGAAAGCGAGAAAAGACACCGCGCGCACCTACGACGCTTTCCCGGTGCGCTTCTGGAACGCGTGGCTCGAGAAGCGCGAGCCGGTGTTTGGGTGGCAGGACATCGACGGGAAGACGCCCACCATGATCACCATCGCCCCGCTCCGCGGTTCGTTCGGCGGATCGATCAACGAGGAATTGACCCCCGCCTGGACTCCCGACGGGAAGAGCATCGTCTTCCAGGCCATTGCGAACCGGCAGAACGGAATGTTCGAGGAGACCGAGACGGCGCTCTACCTGGTGCCCGCAGGCGGCGGCACGCCGAAGCGCATCACGCCTTCGGGCACGAGCTACTCGAGTCCCAGATTCAGCCCCGACGGCCAGGCGCTGTACGCGTCGGAATCGCGCTCCTCGACGCCTAGGCAGATTTACTTCGTCAGCCGGCTGGCGCGCCTGACCGGGCCCGACTGGTCTCAGGTCCAGATCGTCACCGCGGGTTGGGATCGCGCGGTGGGCGGGCTCTCGTTCACCGACAACGGCCGAACCCTCTACATCGAAGCTCAGGACCTCGGCACCACGAAGATCTTCCGCACGAAC
>JAYUUU010000496.1:0-3389 GCA_043754395.1 Vicinamibacteria bacterium | reverse complement strand
AGATCGCTTCGTTGCCCTCGTTCGACGAGCTTCCTCGCGATGACGATGTGGGGTTTCTCTCCAACGTCACGGACTAAGTCCGTGGACCGACTCGCAATGGCGATCGCGTTCGTTCGACGTGCTGCTTCGTCACCTTCGTTCGTTGAGATTGCTTCGTCGCCTTCGTTCAGTGAGCTTCCTCGCAATGACGAACGCGTTCGTTCGACGGGCTGCTTCGTCGCCTTCGTTCAGTGAGCTTCCTCACAATGACGGTCGCGGCCGTTCGACGAGGTTGCTTCGTGGCCCAGGCCAGGCGTCGCCCTGCCCTGCGGGCAGCGCTCGCGCTCGCCCCTCGTTCGATGAGCTTCCTTGCAATGACGGCGGGTGGTTCGATCTTCCGCCGTCAGGTGGTGGCGGTTCCCGCTAAGGGCGGGGCGGGACTTGCTGGGCGGGGGCGCTAGGCTTACTGCGTTATGAACGCGAATGTTGTCTTGGAAGTCGAAGCCGCGATCATCTCCTGCCCTTCGTGCGGCGGGGCGAATCGGGTGCGGCGTGAACGTGTGCTTGAAGGACTTAGCCCGGTGTGCGGTCATTGCAAGGTGAATCTCGCCGTGGATGCGGCTCCGGTAACCGTGACCGACGGGAACTTTGATTCGGAGGTGCTCGGCTTCTCGCGTCCGGTGCTTGTCGATCTCTGGGCCGCGTGGTGCGCGCCTTGCCGCATGATCGCTCCGACACTTGAAGAGATCGCGGGCGAGATGATGGGCAAAATCCGGATCGCCAAGCTCAATGTCGACGAGAACCCGCAGGCGCATGCCACCCTTCGGGTGTCGGGTATTCCAACGCTGGTGATGTTCAAGGACGGCAAGGAAATCGATCGCGTGGTCGGGGCCTTGCCTCCCCCGCAGTTGCGCGCCTGGATTCAGCGTTTCGCCTGAGCGCGGGGATAGCGCGAAACAAAGCGATGGAGTCTTCCAACCGCAAGGTCGTGATCGCGCTCGCGACTGCCTTGGGCCTGTCGCTTCTCGTCATCGCATTTCTGCTGGGCCGCGTTTCGGCGAAGCCCACGACGGTCGCGCCCGCGGCGGCCACGACGGCCCTGCCCTCGGCCCTCGGGGCTCCAACCGTTTACGAAGCCTTGAGTGCTCCTCCCCAAGCGACGCCTTTGACCGTGAACGCCGTTACTCCCGCGATCTCGGCCGCGACCTTTACCGAGACACTTCGAGAGAGCGCACCCATGCCGACGATCGGCGGGACGGGGGCGACCGCGGCCTCCCTACCCGCGGAGCGCCAGAACGTGGCCGCCTACTTCGCCCAGCTCGAGCAAATCGAGGAGGTGGGTGGTGGCGACCCCCAAGCCTTCGCGAGTTCGATGATGCAGTCTTTGTCGAGCGGCGATTTCAGCAAGTTCGACGACCTTCTCGCCAAAGCCCGCAAACAGAAGCAGCGCCTCCAGTCGATGGCGCCACCATCGGTTTGCGTCGAACACCATCGTCAGGCCCTCGCGTTGTCCGGTGATTCGGTGACGATGCTGGAGCGGCTGAAAGCCGCGTTGATGAAAGGCGACTCCATGGCTCTCATGGGGATTGCCTCCGAGGGGCAGACGCTTGAAACCCAGGCGAACCAGCTGAAGGCGCTGGGCGAAAAGATCAAGCGACAGGCTGGGGTTTAGCCCCTTCCCTCTCGAGAAGAGTCTTCTTCCGTTCCACACCCCAGCGATATCCGGAGAGGCCGCCATCGTTTCGAACCACGCGATGACAGGGAATCGCGATGGCCAGCCGGTTTGCCGCGCACGCCTGAGCCACCGCGCGGGCGCTTCCCGGGGCGCCCAGCTTCTTCGCGACGTCTGAATAACTGAGGGTCGAGCCGATCGGGATCTCTTGAAGGGCCTTCCAGACGCGGCGCTGGAAGACCGTACCGCGGATGTCGAGCGGGAGATCGAGACCAAGGCGCGGCGCTTCGACAAAGCCCACGACTTTCGCGACCCATTTCTCGAACGCACGATCACCGCCCACGAGGCGCGCTTTAGGGAACCGCCCCTGAAGGTCTTCGGCGAGTGCGGTGAGATCTGTGCCGAAGAGAATCGCGCAAACCCCCTTCTCACTCGCGGCCACGAGGACGGAACCAAGCGAGGTCTCACCGATCGCGAAGCGGATCTGCGTGTTGGCGCCACCCTCGCGGAAATCGCGCGGGGTCATGCCGAGCATGCGGTCCGAGGTCGCGTAGAAGCGTCCGTTCGAGTTGAAGCCGGACTCGTAGATGGCGTCGGTCACGGTGGCGCTCTTCCTCAGCTGTTCGCGAACCCGGTTTGCGCGATGCGCGAGCGCGTAGGCCTTGGGCGAGAGACCGGTGACGCTTCGGAAGACGCGGCTGAAGTGAAAGCGGCTCATGCCGACCTGACGCGCCACCGCGTCGAAATCAGGAGATTCCTCAGCCTCTTCGATGAGCTTGCAGGCTCTTGCTATGGCTTCGGCTCTTTGCACCGCGAGAGACGCTTCGGTGGGGCGACAGCGCTTGCACGGACGAAATCCCTGAGCCTCAGCCTCGCCCGTCGTCGGATGGAACCGCACGTTGTCGCGGCGCGCGAGTCTCGATGCGCACGAGGGCCGGCAGAAGACTCCGGTGGTGCGAACGGAGTAGTAGAAGACTCCATCAGCCCGGGCATCGCGATGCACGACCGCCGCCCAGCGGTCTTCGTCGCGGCTGAATCGCGCGACCGCACTCGCCGCGGTGGTGATCTTCGGGTCCGAGGACGCCTTGTTCGTGTGCTTCATGTTCGTCATTTCCATACCGGGACTCTAGGAGTCGGGGCAGGGCTGCCACACTCTGTTTGTTGCTCTCGAAACGAAGTTTTCGAGAAGGCCATCATCGCGCCTTCCGGAGCGTGAGGTTGATTCTCCGCCTTCCTGTGACCGGATGGTTCCCCTCCTTGAGGGGCAGGATCCCGTGAAAGGCAAGACGGGACTTCGAGCCCCAGACCACGACGTCGCCGTGGAAGAGCCTCACCCGCTTCGTTCGATCGGCGCGTTCATCGCCGCCGAACAGAAATGTCGCGGGAAGGCCCAGAGAGACTGAAACAATGGGGGCCTTGAAGTCGCGCTCGTTCTTATCCTGATGCAGTGTGAGCCTGGTGCCCGGCTCGTATTGATTGATCAGGCACGCGTCGGGGATGAAGGCATTGTACCCAGCGGCCGTCGCTGCGTGGGCCGCGAGGTCGGCGAAGGCTTTCGGCATGGCCGGCCAGGGCTGACTCGAATCCGGATCGACCTCGTCATAGCGATAGCCGCGCCGGTCGCTCACCCACCCGAAGGCGCCGCAGTTCGTCATCGCCACGGACATCCTATGCCCGCCGGGGGTTGTCATGTTCCGCCAGGGTGCTGCCGCGACGACCGCGTCGATCGCGCTCATCA
>JAYUUU010000495.1:0-6706 GCA_043754395.1 Vicinamibacteria bacterium | reverse complement strand
AAGTGCTCTACCACTGAGCCACGTGCCTGAGTGCCAAGGGACCGCAAGGTTCCTGTGGACTGTGGAGAGTATCGAAGCCCGCCGGGAGGTGTCAACTTTTAGGTGGAGGGCCGCAATCCGAAACGACCTCTTGCTCTGCCCCCCAGACCCCCGCGCTCCGGCCGAGGTGACAAACGAGCGCAGCGACTTTGCTCCGGAACTCGGCCTGCGCTTTGGCTCAGGCGGAGGCCGCGAATTCACGAACCCCCTGGCACAACTATCAGCTGCTTGGACCTCTCGTAGCCCCCGCACCCGCCTCCATTCGCCGATTGGACCTCACGTCATCCCGGGCGCGAAGCCTGGCCTTGGGCCACGCAGCCCGTCCGTTCGCGAGCGGAAGCCGGGACCTGGCGCGGCGGTCCGTTTGCCGCCCGCGAAACCCCGCGAAACCCCGCGCCCCCCAACTCAAGACGCTAGACTCCCCCCAATGATTGCGACGGATCGCGCTTCGCGGACCATTTCGTTCGACGCCCTGAAACAGCCGCTCTCTCCGCTCTTCCGTGATTACTTCGCGGGACGCGGGAAGGCCTCGGATTTCTACCCGCTCGGTTTCTCGCGCGAGGACATGGCGAAAGCGGCTTTGGCCACCGCCGCGTTCGCGCATCCGCGGGTTCAGGTCGCGGATGTCCTCGCCCGGGAGCAGCCCGAAGGAAGCGAAGCCCGCGCAAACGCCGAGGCGCTCAAGGATCCAAAGACCCTCGCGGTAGTCACCGGCCAGCAGTCGGTCCTCTTCGGCGGCCCGCTCTACGTCCTTTATAAGGCTCTCGCCGCGATGGAACTCGCGCGCGCGATGAGCGAGACCCTGAAGACGAGAGTGGTGCCGGTCTTCTGGGTGGCCTCGGACGATCATGACTTCGCGGAAATCCGCGCCACCACAATGATGGACGGCAATACCGAGTTGAAGACGCTGCGCTACGAGCCGGTCGATGAGCCGAACCTTCAGCCCGCGTCCACCATCATTCTCGACCAGACGATCGACGGCCTCGCGAGGTCGGCGCGCGATCTGCTTCCCGCTTCGCCCTGGCGCGACGAAGTGTGCGAGGCGCTCACCGCGGCTTATCGTCCCGGCGTTTCGATCAGCGACGCTTTCTCGCAACTACTCCAGCATTTCCTGCCCGGCCTCGTGATCATGGATCCCGCTTCGCCGAGGCTCAAGGCGTTGATGAGGCCGGTGATCGAGCGCGAGATCGCGGAGTCGTCGCCTACCTCAAGGCTCGCCGCAGCTATCGGCGAAAGGCTTCTCGCCGCCGGTTACCACCAGCAGGTTCCCGTTCGCGCGAGCGGCTTCTTGAACCTCTTCCTCGTGAGCGGTTCGAAGCGGCGCGCGCTGGGTGTGAGTGAGAAGGGGATTGAAGTCCGCGGCGGCAATCAGGTGATGACCACCGCCGAACTTCTCTCCCGCATCGCCGCGTCCCCCGAAGCCGCGAGCCCCGGCGTGATGCTGAGACCGCTCGCTCAAGACTACCTGCTGCCCACCATCGCGTACATCGGTGGGCCGGCCGAGGTCGCATACCACGCGCAGATCGGACCCTCGTACGCACACTTCGGCATTCCGCGCCCTGTCATCTTCCCGCGACCCTCGTTCTCGCTCGTCGACTCGGCCACCGCGCGCGCAATGGAAGCCGAGTCGCTGACGTTTGAAGATCTCCAGACCGACACCGAGACTCTTCTCGCCCGTGCCGCTCGCGAAGCCAACCCTGAGGTGGAGACGTCATTCGCCGAAGCGCGCGCCGGAATCGAGGCGGCCTTCCGCGGTGTCGAAGAGACCCTCGGGAAACTCGACTCGACGCTTCGAGGCGCCACCCAGTCCGCGGCTGGTCGCGCTCTCCATCAGGTCGAAGGGCTTCAGGAGAAGGCGCTGCGCTCGATGAAGCGACAAGACGCCACGCGCTCCGAACGTCTGCGTCGCACCCGCGACTTCGTCTTCCCGGGCGGCGCCTTGCAGGAACGCGGCGTTTCCTGGATTTCGCTCATCGCGCGTTACGGCCCGCCCATCATCGACGACATCCGTCGCCACATGGACCCGTGGGCCAAAGGGCATCAGGTGTTGCCGATATGAAGATTGGAATGATCGCACCGCCGCTCGGCACCGCGTCGATGACCGTCGCGGTGTCGTTGTCGCGCAACCTCGCGCGGCGCGGACACGAGGTCCATTTCATCGGCCATCGCTCGGGCACGCCGTATCTCGCCGAGGATGGCGTCAGCGAGCATGTGATCGATCCCTCGACCTGCGCCACCACCGATCCTCCGATGCACGACCTGGCCCTCGCGGCCAAGATCGCCGCGGTGGCCGAAGAGGCGAAGCTGGATCTCATCCACGCGCACGCCGCCCTTCCACACGCGGTGGCCGCGGCGCTCGCCATCCGCATTCTCGGCAAGGACGCGCCGAAACTCGTGACCACCCTTCATGGCGCCGAGCTGCCTCTCATCGCCTCGGACCTGTGCCTGCTGGGTCTTGCGCGGAACGGTCTCGACAGTTCGGACGCCGTCACCTGCGTCTCGCATGCGTTGAAGCGCGAGGTTGTTCAGGAGTTCGGCCCGCGGACGCTTGAAGTGATTCCTGACTTTCTCGACACCGCGCCGCGCATTTTCAAGGTCGGATCCTCAGATCGCCCCGCGGTGCTCCACATTTCGAATTTCAGACCCGGCAAGCGGATCGATATCGTCCTCGAGACGTTCCTGCGGATCACCCGCGAAATTCCCTGCGAGTTGCTTCTTGTGGGCGACGGCCCCGAGCGCGCCCTCGCGCGCGAGATGAGCCGGAACCTAGGCCTCGAGGGGTCAGCGAAGTTCCTCTCCGGTGTTGAGAGCTACGAAGCGCTCCCCGAAGCCGATGTCTTCCTTCTGCCTTCCGACAACGAGTCGTTCGGCTTCGCCGCTCTAGCCGCCATGGCCGCGGGCATTCCCGTGGTGGGTTCGGATACGGGCGGGTTGCCCGAGGTGGTCAAACACGCGGAGAGCGGATATCTGCTTCCCGTAGGAGACAGCGAGGGCCTCGCCGAGCGTTGCTGCGAGATCCTCCGCGACAAGGAACGCCGCAAAGAGATGGGCGAAGCAGCCCGCCGTCGCGCCCAGTCCCTGTTCGGCGCCGAACGAGTGGTAGGAGAGTTCGAAGACCTGTACGCCGGTCTACTCTGACGGCGACACCAAACGCTTCCCGCCGTCATTGCGAGGAAACTCATTGAGCGAAGGTGAGCGCGAAGCCTGCCCTCGGGGCACGAAGCAATCCCTGAGACTTGGTAGTTGTGGCTGGGGATTGCTTCGTGCCCCGGGGGCAGGCTACGCGCTCGCCCTCGTTTAGTGGGCTTCCTCGCAATGACGGCGGGTTGCGCTCGACGATCCGCCGTCAGCGGTTTAGAGCCCGCGGTGGGTTAACCGCCGCCCTTGAGCCAGCCGAGCAGCGAGAACGACGCCTTGCTCGGATCGACGGGGGCGACGGGCGTCGCGACCTTCGACGCCGGTGCGATTGAGGGAGCTGGGCCGAGCGCTATCGCGGGCAACGCGGCCGCAGTCTCTGCAGCCTTCGGCTCGCTCACCGTCGCTCGTTCGCGCGTCTCGTCACTCTTTCCCCAAACGCTGCCTTGGGGTCGCGTCGGTTCCTCGCTCGCTCGGGGGGCGTTCGCTTCAGTGAAGACCGGAGCGTTCGTGGCCGCCATGCGGTCCACGACTTCCTTATACGCAGCCGCGGCTTCCGGCACCGTCGGAATGGAGGGATTCGAATCCTCTTCGAGAGACAGGGGAGTATCCTCGCTGCGGGCCTCGAGGTCGGGACGCGCATCCCTCTCGCTTCCCTCGCGGCCATCACGTCCTCGGCCACGACCTCGTCCGCCGCGTCGGCGACGCGGGCGCGACGGCGCCTCGCCATCCGGCGTCTCAACGTCGGTGCCGATCAAAGCGTCGTCAGGACCGACCGCGCTCGTCACAAGCGGCGCAGCCGTAGTCGAAACCGGCAGCGTCGATGCCGCGACCATCGGGGGCACGTTCGCAGTCGGACGCCTTTCCGGCCGCGGCTCGCGGTCCATCCGAGGCTCCCGATCCATCCGGGGCTCATTACGATGCGAGCCATTGCCGTTGCCATTGCCATTGCCGTTTCCGTTCGAGTGGCCGTTCGACCCCGACTCGGTCGTCGACACACTCGCCGCGACCGCGTCAACTTCGGAAGGCCGCGGAGGAACAATCGACCCGTCTCCACGAGCCGCAGCACCCAGGTCCTCGACAATGTAGCTGCCCGACTTCTGATCGCGCCGCAACGTCACGACGCCGCGCCGTTGCGCGTCTTCGAGCAGGCTCGAGAACGACCGGAAGCCGTAGTAGGTCTCGTTGAACGAGGGCTTCTTGCGCTTCATGGTTTCCTTCACCATGGAGCCCCAGAGAGCGCCTTTGTTCTCGAGCTGCAGCGCCACCACCGAGTCGACCAGGATGGAGAACGCCTCCTGGAGTTTGTCGGGGATGTTCGGAATGACCACCGCGGGCTTCTCCTGACGTCGCACGAGGTCTTCGTAGAAGATGAACTCGTCGCAGTTCTCGATGAGAAGGTCGGACGTTGAATTCTTGACGCCGAGGCCGATGACGTATTTGTCGTTCTCTTTCAGTTTGCTGACAAGAGGCGAAAAGTCGGAGTCGCCGGACGCGATGCAGAAGCAGTCGATGTGTTCCTTCTGGAACGACATGTCCATGGCGTCGACCACGAGGCGGATGTCGGCGGAGTTCTTCCCGCCCACGGACTTTTGGGGGACCTCGATCAGCTCGACCGCGGCTTCGTGGAAGCTGCGGCGATATTCGCCATAGCGGCCCCAGTCGGCGTAGGCGCGTTTGGCGAGGATCTTGCCTTTTTCGACCAGACGCTCGATGACTAGGTTGATGTCGAACCGGCGGTAGTGGGCGTCGCGGACGCCGATGGCGATGTTCTCAAAGTCGATGAAGAGCCCGATGCGCTGTTCTTCTGGTGTGCTTGCGGTCAATGTGTTCCTGTGATTTTCCGGCTTCTTCAAAGCGCCAGGTGTGTGGCAGCGGCTTCGTGATTCGCCTCGCACTTTGAGCCTCGTTTCGAGGCGATGGGGGAGGGAACCACCTGAGCTCCGTCTGAGGAGCCACGAGGGGTTCGTGTTTGAAGCTGCCGTCGCACGTGGATGTGCGCTGTTGCGGTGCCTATTTGGCCTGGCTCGCCGACGTCAGATTGAAAGACCCGTCCGGCTACCAGAACCAGTTTTGATACGTTGGTTTCTGATACGGTCGGGAGGAACAGTAGCACGGAATCCCGAAACCGCCGTTGTCGCCCCTCAATTAGGAGGCTCAGATGAAGCCCGCCCCGACCCTTGTCCTTTGCACCCTGGTCTTCGGACTTGGTTACACCGCCGCTGCCCAGAAAGACCACGTCCGTGTGAACTCAAAGGAAGCTCCGCCCCGGCCGGGCGCGCCTTACAACCAGGGCGTGATGGTGGGGAACCTTCTATGGGTGTCGGGGAACATCGGACAGGACCCCGCGACCCAGAAGGTGAGCGCCGACTTCGCCATCGCCGCGCGTCAGTCGCTCAAGAACATCGAGGCGATCCTGAAAGCCGCCGATCTGTCTCTCGCCGACGTCGTCAAGACCAACGTTTACGTCACCGACGTCGCGAAGTACGAAGCCTTCAACGCGATCTACGTCGAAGTGATGCCGAAGCCGCTCCCCGCCCGCACTTTTCTCGGCGTCGCCGCCTTGCCGGGCGGAGCCCAGATAGAGATAGAGGTAGTAGCCGCGAAGAAGTGACGGTGGCCCGTTGACCGCAAAGCCGCCGTCATAGCGAGGAAACTCATCCAACGAGGGTGACGAAGCAGCTCGCTGAACGAATCGCGATCGTCATCGCGAGGAAACTCATCTAGCGAAGGTGACGAAGCGATCTCGAGCTTGGTAGTGGTGGCCCGCGTGGCCGGCCATCGAGGGTGCGCGCCGCGGCGTGGAGCGCGAAGCCTGGCCCTCCGTCGCCAGCTCGCGTGCAACCCTCTAAGCCGAGCCGTTCGTCCCGAGCGCCTGATCAATATCGGCATGAAGGTCCGCGACGTCCTCGATTCCCACCGAAATCCGCACGAGTCCTTCGGTGATCCCGAGCCGCGCCCGTGTGTCGGGCGGCACTTCGCGGTGCGATGAACTCGCCGAGTGCGACACGCCGGTGAAGACATCGCCGAGGCTCGTGAGCCGAACACACAACTGCAGCGCGTTCATAAACCGGAACGCGGCCTCCCGCGTGTTGTCCTTCAACTCGATCGAGAGAAGCGCGCCCCCGAACGGCGGTCGGATCATCCGGCCCAGCAGTCCCGGTGATGCTGACGTGGTGTGGGTTGGATAGTGGACACGCGCGAGCCGCGGATCGTCCTTGAGCAGTGTGGCGAGCCTTGAAGCGTTCGCGCACTGACGCTCCATCCGCAGTCCCAGCGTCTTGATTCCACGCAGAATGTGGTGCGCCTCCCAGACACTGAGGACGCCGCCTACGAGCTTCATCACTTTTGCAAGCGCCGCCCTGTCCTGCGCCTGACGCGCCACCACCACGCCGCCCATGGCGTCCCCGTGCCCGCCCAGATACTTGGTCGCGCTGTGGACGACGAAGTCCGCGCCGTGGGTCAGAGGCTGGGCGAGGAAGGGTGAGGCGAAGGTGTTGTCGACCACGAGCCTCGCGCCAACCTCCCGCGC
>JAYUUU010000494.1:0-4786 GCA_043754395.1 Vicinamibacteria bacterium | reverse complement strand
AGAACGTGGTGGGAGGGCGGGACCGCCATCTCCTCGTCGCGGCCGGGGAGGGCTGCCTCGGGCGACGGCAACTTCGTCTTGGAAGAGGAAAAGAACATGGGTTTGAGATGGCGCTCCGAGTGCTGGGGTTACTGAAGAGTCCCGTTGAAAGACTGTGTGACTTCGACCGGCGCCGGGGACGCGTGGTGAAGGATCATGCGCCAGCCAAGGTCGGTCCGGCGAAAGACATTGGTGGCCATGGTCACGGCCACTCCTACTTCATCGTCGTGTTTCGCGGTGATGTTCTCGGCGCAGTAGACAAGGCCAAGCTCGCCAAGACGCCACGTTGCGACGTCCGTGGGAGTCACTCGCATCCAGCCGGTGTTCCGAAACACCTGCTCCCACGACTCGATCACCGCCTCATAGCCGTTGATCGCCTCCCAACCGGGGTGGATGCAGCGGACGCCTTCGCCCCGGTACCAAAGGCCTTTCATCCGCGGCAGGTCGAAGGTCTCGAGCGATTCGTAGAACGATGTGTTGGCGCCAATGAGGCCGGTGCGGGCTTCGTCGGCCTCGGGCGATACGCCGGTTTTGCTCACCCTGGAATTGTAGCGTCGCCCCCTTGAACGCTCCCCTTCGCCACTCGCAGCGGAAAAGGGTGAAAATAGAGACATGGAAGCGAGTTCTCTCCTGCAGACCGGAAATGCGACACCTGAGGGCATCGCGCATTCGATTGTCAAAGGCGACCGCCTCGAAGGACGCGACGGTACGCAAAACGCCATCTCCCCCGCTACGGGAGCGTCGGTTGGCTCCTTCTCTTTACTCGATACAGCACAGGCGGGTGAGGCGGTCGCCACTGCCGTCGAGGCGTTTCCTGCATGGTCGAGGACGTCATTCGAGGAGAGGCGCCGCCTTCTCGATAACGCGCGCCGCCTTCTTCTCGACGAGGCCGAGGGTCTTGCGAACCTCATCGCGCGCGAACAGGGCAAGCCCGTGGCCGAGGCCCACCTGGCGGAAATCCTTCCCGCGCTCGACCATCTGAAGCACATCGCCAATCACGGTGAGGAAGCTCTCGCTCCCGAGGACACAGAGCCCGCGGTTTTCCTCATCGGTCACAAACGCGGCCGGATCGAGTACTCGCCCATCGGTCCCGTCCTTGTGATCACGCCCTGGAACTACCCACTCTCGATACCGATCACCGGAATCGCCGCGGCGCTGATGGCCGGGAACACGGTCGTGTTGAAACCCGCGCCCGCGACGACGCTCATCGGCCTCGCGATCGGCGACCTCTTCACGCGAGCCGGTTTTCCCTTCGGCGTCGTCAACACCGTGGCGTGCAGCGACTCGGTGGCCGCGGGTCTTGTGACCGATACCCGTTTCCGGAAGATCCTCTTCACCGGAAGTGTCGCCACCGGCCGGAAGATCATGGCGAGTGCCGCGACTCAGGGCACACCGGTCACTCTCGAACTCGGCGGCAAAGACCCGGCCATCGTCTGCAAAGACGCCGATCTCGAACGGGCATCGGCGGGAATTGTCTGGGCCGCCTTCCTCAACGCCGGCCAGACCTGCGCGTCGGTCGAACGCGTCTATGTCGAAGAGGAGATCGCCGACGCTTTCATCGCGAAGGTGATCGAAAAGACGAGAGCGATCAAGTATGGCGATCCGCTCGACGCGAACAACGACATGGGCCCGCTCACCATGGAGAGACAGCGCGCCATCGTGGTCACCCATGTTGAAGACGCCCGGTCCAAAGGCGCCCGCATCGAGACCGGTGGCGTCCGGCCGGAGGGCCCCGGCTTCTTCTACCCACCCACCGTCCTCACGAACGTCGACCACACGATGACCATCATGCGCGACGAAACTTTTGGCCCCGTGTTGCCGATCATGCGCGTGAAGTCCATCGACGAGGCCATCCGCCTCGCCAACGACTCGCCTTACGGTCTCACCGCGAGCGGCTGGACCACGAGCGAGATCACCGCGGCGCGGCTGGAGCGCGAGCTTGCGGCGGGCGTGGTGACCATCAACGATCACGTCTACACCTTCAGTGAACCGACTTCGCCGTGGGGCGGGATCAAAGCCTCGGGCATCGGACGCACTCATGGCGCGCTCGGCCTGCGAGACATGACCGAGCCCAGGTATGTGGCGCGGGACATGTCTCGCGGCGGCGAAGCCTGGTGGTACCCCTACGGCCCGGAATTCAAGTCAATGATGGCCGGCGCCTTGCGCTCGTTCCACCATCCCTTCGTTCTGGCTCGCCTCTTCGCGTTGACCAAGCTGTCTTTTTCGAAGCGCTACCTCACCCGGGGCCGGATCCTGAGGGTCATCCCGGACATCTTCAAGCTGTTGTAGGAATAAAAGGGTGGCCGAAGCCCAGCTCTCCGCCCCCAGGCGCCGCACCTGGTTTCACATCACCATCGGCGTCACGCTGCTGCTTGTCGCGGTCCTGCTCACGGTCGGATGGCAGTTCATCGGCAGCGAACAGGCGGCCCTTCAGGCTTCCCCCACGGCTCGATATCTTGTCTACTTTTTTGGACTTGTCTTATTCCTGCTTCTGATCTCCGGTCTCGGACTGATGTTCACCCTCCTCCTCCGGGAGGTGAGGCTTAACGAACGTCAGCAGAATTTCGTGAGTGCGGTAACTCATGAACTCAAAACCCCTGTCGCGTCGCTGCGTCTTTATCTCGACACGCTCATGCTGCGCGCCGAGACATTGTCCGTCGACCAGAGAGACGAGTTTTACAAGACCATGCGAGCCGACCTTGATCGCCTGAACGGCACGATCAACAATGTTCTGAACGCGGGCCTCTACACCGACCGAGCCGTGGTGAACCCTCCCACCATCGACCTCGCGCGCCTCGTCCAGCACGCCTGCGCTCTCACCCGCACGCGGAATCAGCTCGCCCTAAGCGCCGTCGTGTATGAAGGCCCTTCCACCCTGTTTCTCAAAGGCGACTCCCCGGCACTCGAGACCGCGGTCTTGAACCTCCTCGACAACGCGGTGAAATACTCCCCGGAAGTGGTCGCGGTGAAAGTGGGACTGCGCGAAGACGAGAACAACTTCGCGAGGCTCTCCGTCGAAGATCGCGGTGTCGGGATGAACCGCGCACATCTGCGCTTCATCTTCAACCGCTTCTACCGTATCGGATCGGAAGCGCGCCGATCCACCACCGGAACCGGGCTGGGTCTCTTCATCGTCAAGTCTGTGGTGAAGGCGCACGGAGGCACGGTGTGGGCCGAGAGCGAAGGAGAGGGCCGTGGGACAACGTTCATTCTCCACCTGCCTCGCGTAGTGAAGGAAGGGGTGGCGGAGGCCCAGGAGGTAGCGCATGCCTGAGACACCGGGCCCCGCTCACATCCTCGTGGTCGAGGACGAGGCGAGCCTCGCCCGCGGCATCGCCTTCAACCTGGAAGTGGAGGGGTATCTGGTCGACTGCATCGCCGACGGCCAGGAGGCGAGCGACCTGCTCTCGGTCAAAGGCGGCCAGTCGAAGGCCGGGCACGATCTCGTCCTTCTTGACGTGATGCTCCCGCGGATGGATGGCTTCTCGGTGGTGCGCGCGGCAAGGCAGGCCGGCAACCGAACGCCGGTCCTGATGCTCACCGCGAAAGGCCTGCCCGAGGACGTAGTGGAAGGGCTCGATTCAGGTGCTGACGACTATCTCCCCAAACCGTTCGACCTCACCGTCCTGCTGGCGCGGGTGAAGAGCCTGCTGCGCCGGCGCGAATGGACGAAAGCCCCTTCCACTCCAGGCGGCGCCACGACGGTCACGATCGGCGACAACCGCGTCGACTTCGCAAACTTCGAAGTGCGGCGCGGCGACACGCTCATCCGGTTGACGCTTCTGGAGGCCGGCCTGCTGCGGCTTCTCTACGAAAGGCGCGGCAACGTGGTCACCAAGGCGGAGATTCTTGAAAAAGTCTGGAACCTCCATCCGGAAACCGAAACCCGCGCGGTCGACAACTTCGTGGTCCGCCTTCGGAAATACCTCGAAGCCGATCCGGCGAACCCGAAGCTGCTGCTCACTGTCCGCGGCGCCGGCTATCGACTCGAGGCCGA
Organism: Vicinamibacteria bacterium; assembly: GCA_043754395.1. GTDB lineage: Bacteria > Acidobacteriota > Vicinamibacteria > Fen-336 > JAGNNV01 > JAGNNV01. The sequence continues at coordinate 750 of JAYUUU010000494.1, read as the reverse complement.
GTCGGCATAACGCGGTAACCAGGGCTGACCCCCTCAGTCGGTTCGGCGAGCCAACTCCACAGCGAGCCGCATGGCCGCGAGCAGGCTGCCTTCGTCGGCCTTTCCCTTGCCGGCGATGTCAAAGCCGGTGCCGTGATCCACCGAGGTGCGGATGAAAGGCAGGCCGATGGTGACGTTCACGGCCTCGCCGAAGGCCAGCAGCTTGACCGGGATGAGCCCCTGGTCGTGGTAGCAGGCGATCACGCCATCGAAGTCTCCGCGCGCCGCGCGCACAAAAAGCGTATCGCCGGGGAAGGGTCCCTCAATGTCGATGCCGCTGGTTCGCAGCTTCGCAAGGGCCCGGGGGAAGACTTCCTGTTCCTCGGTGCCGATGTGCCCGTGCTCTCCCGCATGCGGGTTGAGGCCGGCGATCGCGATTTTCGGGCGAGTGCTGGTGGAACAAAACTTCGGGAGCGCTTCGTGCACCAGTGTCGCCACGCGGACGATCTCGGATTCGGTAACGAGACGCGGCACGTCCTTGAGCGGAGCGTGGATGGTCAGAAGCGCCACCCGAATCTTCCCGCCCACGAACATCATCGCTACGTTCGGCGTCTTCGCAACGTGAGCCAGAAGCTCGGTGTGCCCCGGATAGTCGAAGCCCGCGTTGTGCATCGCCTCTTTGTTGAGAGGTGCGGTCACAAGGCCCAGCAGATCGCCCCGCAGGGAATCCTCGGCGGCCTTGATCACGGCGAGAGCAGCCTGGCGGCCCGC
>JAYUUU010000493.1:0-5377 GCA_043754395.1 Vicinamibacteria bacterium | reverse complement strand
TCATTCTGCCCCCGGTCGCCTATCTCTTCCGCGGCCGGGAGCAGTTCGTGGCCGCGCATCTGCTTGCCGGAATCCTGCCGATCATGGCCGCGGGTTTTCTGGCCTGGCGCGAAATCATGAAGCCGACCGAGCGAGGCTGGGCTTCTCCCGCGCTAGTGGTCTTGTGCGTCCTGATCTATTTCGGCGCGGCTCTCGCATTCGCACTGCGGGCCGACCGGGTGCAGGCCATCACCACCCCGATGATTCTCGAGGTCTTCGGGTACGTCGCAGCGTTGAGCATGGGCCTCGCGGTCACGGCCTCGATGGTCCGCGGTTCGCGAGCGCCCGCCCTTCTCAGCCTCACGCTGCTGGCCTCCATCGGAGTGGGCGTGTACCGCGGTTCCGGGCCTCCGAAGTTCGAGCCGCCCAAGGCGTTGCCTTCTGCGAGGGTGGAAACGCCCGCGGTTCAAAACGTCCTTCTGATTGTGCTCGACACGGTTCGGGCCCGGAACCTCGACCTTTACGGCTATTCGAAACCGACGTTCGCGAAGACCGGCGCCTATCTCGAGGAGGGTCTGGTCTTCGACGCCGCCACCGCGAGCGGAACCTACTCGCTGCCCTCTCATGGCTCGCTTTTCACCGGCCTGCTGCCGAGCGCGCACGGTGCGCACACGATCATCGGCGGCGAAGCGCCTTACGGCCGGGTCTGGCCGGACATCGAGACGATGGCCGACTGGCTGAAGCGACGGGACTACAAGACCATCGGCATCAGCGCCAACGACATCTTCCTCGTGCCCTGGACGGGCCTGCAAAAAGGGTTCGACACGTTTCTGGCTTCGTCGCCCAGGGGGCTGCGCTTCGTCCCCTTCGCTTCCGCGCTTAGGCGGTACCTTGTGAAGGCTCGGGTGATCTCCCGCCGCACCACCGACCTCACCTGGAACGCAACCGAGGTCACGACTGCGGCGCTCGATGTCGTCCGGGCCACGCCCGAACCGTTCTTCCTCTTTCTGAACTACTTCGACGCTCACGACCCGCACGTCGTTCTCGGATCTCCGCCCTGGCCGGTCCCGACTCCCGCGAAGGCGGCCGACGCCTACGACACGGAAATCGCCTACATCGACGGAGAGATCGCGAGGCTTCTCGACTTCCTCAAGGCGCAAGGCCGTCTCGACCACACGCTCGTCATCGTGACCGCCGATCACGGCGAGTATTTCGGAGAGCGCAAATTGCGCGGGCATCCGGCCATGCCCTATGAGTGGAGCCTTCACGTGCCTCTCGGCCTGCGCCTTCCCGGGGTGTTTGCTCCGGGTCGCTCGGCTCGCCGCACCGGTCACTTCGAAGTGCTCCGAATGGTTCGAAACGTGCTTGAGGGCACGCCGCTTCACTGGATGAGCGAAGTGGACAAGACACCGAGAATCTTCAACGAGGCCTGGACCCAGCGTGACCATGACAAGGGACGCGCGTCGGACAATCGGCCGACCGCCACCGTCGTCTTCGCCGGGAATCTGAAACTGATCCACCGGATTTCGGGCCGGTCCGAGCTCTTCGACCTTGACGCCGACCCGGACGAGGACCGAAACCTGTTCGACACCACCGATCCGGCACTTGCGGCCTTGAGGGACCGAATGATTCGTGAGGTGATGCTGCGAACCACGCGAGGGCCGGGGCCGGCGCCCGAGCTTTCCGAGGATGCGCTCGAACGTCTCCGCGCCCTCGGGTACGTGAGGTAGGAACTACTTCGTCGCGAGCTTCTCTTTCAAGAAGGCGAGGCTTTTCGGGAAGACGGTTCGGACGTATTCGTAACCGTGGTCACCGGGATTGAGGGCGAAGGTGTGGGGAATCTTCCGCGATTCGAGGGTTTCGTGGAGCGTCTTGTTTCCCGCGAAGAGGCCGTAGCGGTCTTCACTGCCGCAGTCGAAGTACAAGGCGGGCAGGCCCTTCACTTCGGCCGATTTCGCGAGGTCGAGCGGATCTTGCGCCTTCCATGTGGCAGGGTCCACGGGTTCGCCAAAGACACCGGTGAAAGCCCGCATCTGGCCGCCGCGCGCGCCCGCCTCGGCGGTGGGAATCTGCGAGAGCAGCATTGCAGAGTGTGTCGCCACCGCGCCGAAGACCGAAGGGTGGGAGAAGGCGATATTGAGCGCGCCATATCCGCCCATCGAGATGCCGAGGAGTGCTCTGCCCTCCCGCTTCGCAATGGTTCGATAGGTCTTGTCGATGTGCTCGACGAGATCCTTCGCCACGAGGTCCTGATACTTGCCCTTGGGTGAGTTGATGAAAAGGTTGTTGCCGCCATCGATGGTGACCAGGATCGCGTTAGGCGCCGTCCCAGCCTTCACCCCCTCCTCATACTGAGGAAGCACCGCGCGCCGTTCGAGAAACGCGGAGTTCTCGAACATGCCGTGGAGCGCGTAGATCACCGGGTAGGACGATTTGCTCGTTTCGTAGTCGGCGGGAAGGTAGGCCACGTAGGTCACGGTGGCGCCGAGCGATTTCGACTCGAACGTCTTCGCCTTCTCCGATGCCGGCATCATCCGGGGGCCGCCTTGTCCTCGCGGCGCTTCCGGCGGTTGCCCCTGCGAGGTCCCAACGGGGGGCTGGGCCTGCTGGGCGAACGCTGCGCAGGTGGCGAGAGTGATCGCAGCGAGGGCGATCCGGAGTTCGATGGGCTTCATGTCTGCTTAGGCCTCTTTGAGAAAAACCTTGATGTCGCCGAGGACGGCGTCGAGCATGGGTGCGGTCAGCGTCTTCGTAAAGGTGTTGCGCTGGGAGGGATGGTACGAGATGAAGATCCTTCTTGTCTCGCCGTCCGCGCGGGTCGGAAGTTCGTGGCTCAGACCATGTCCGAACTTGAAGGAGCGTTTCGGCTCGATCTCGCCTTCCACCCTCAGCATCGCCGTGAAGGCGTCGAGCGCGAACTTGCCAAGCGCCAGCACCGCGCGGGGCCGGAGCAGCTTCCACTCACGGGTGAGATACGGGCGGCAGTTGAGGGTTTCTTTAGGCTCGGGCTTGTTGTCGGGCGGCGCGCACCGGACCGCGGCGAGGATGTACGCGTCTTGCATCGCGAGACCGTCATCGCGCCAGACGGACGTGGGCTGGTTGGCGAAACCCGCGCGATGGAGGGCCGGGAACAGGAAGTCGCCCGAAGGGTCGCCGGTGAACACCCGGCCGGTTCGATTCCCTCCATTCGCGGCGGGTGCGAGGCCCACGATCAGCAGGCGCGCCAAAGGATCGCCAAAACCCGGGACCGGCCGGCCCCAGTATGTCTGATGGCGGTACCGCGCGACCTTCACCATAGCTGCGTGCTGGCACCACTTTCGGAGCCTGGGGCACTTCTCGCACGAGACGATCTCCGCGCGGACTTTGGAAAGGGAATCCGGCTCCACCTGCGAAATGTACCTCGCGCGGCTTCGGGGGGTCGAATCGGCACATCTGAGATAATCCTCTCGTCGCCGAGGGCGGCTCATCAAACTGGAGAACCTCAACAGCACCATGGCCGATCATCGATCGCTCCCCCTCACCGACCTCTCTGAAGACGAGAAGCTTTTCCAGGAAACCGTCAGGAGCTTCGCCGACGAAAAGATCCGTCCGCTCGTGTCGAAAATGGATCAGGACGCGAAGATGCCGCGCGATCTCATCGACCTTTGCTTCGAGCTTGGGCTGATGGGGATCGAGCTTCCGGAATCGTTCGGCGGTGCGGCTTCGACATTTTTCATGTCGGTGCTCGTGGTCGAGGAACTGGCACGGGTCGACGCCTCGGTGGCGGTTCTCGTCGATGTCCAGAACACCCTCTTCAACAACGCCCTCATGCGCTGGGGCACGCCCGCGCAGAAGGAAAAGTACTCTCCGAAGCTCGCGACAAAATGGGTGGGCGCTTATGCGCTCTCCGAGGCGGGCTCAGGGTCGGACGCCTTCGCCCTCGCGTGCAAGGCCAAAGACAAGGGCGACCACTACGAACTCACCGGCCAGAAACTCTGGATCACCAACGCTGCCGAGGCCGATCTCTTCATCGTCCTCGCGAACGCCGATCCCAGCAAAGGCTACAAGGGCATCACCGCGTTCTTCGTCGAGAAGGGGACGGCCGGGTTCACCATTGGCAAGAAGGAAGACAAGCTCGGCATTCGCGCCTCATCTACCTGTGAACTGATTTTCGAAGGCTGCAAGGTCCCGAAAGAGAACGTGCTCGGCGAAGTTGGCAAGGGCTACAAGATCGCGATCGAGACCCTGAATGAAGGCCGCATCGGGATCGCCGCGCAGATGGTGGGGGTGGCCCAGGGGGCTTACGACCATGCCCTCAAGTACGCGCAGGAGCGCAAGCAGTTCGGCCAGGCGATCGCCGAGTTCCAGGGCGTCAGTTTCGAACTCGCGAACATGGCCATGCAGATCGAGGCCTCAAGGCTTCTGACCTACAACGCGGCGCGTCTGCGCGATGTGGGGTCACCCTTCATCAAGGAAGCGGCGATGGCGAAACTCTTCGCCTCCCGCACCGCGGAATATGTCGCCTCGAAGGCCATCGAGATCTTCGGCGGCAACGGCTTCACCAAGGAGTACCCGGTGGAGAAGTTCTACCGCGACCAGAAGGTCGGCCAGATCTACGAAGGCACGTCCAACATGCAGCTCATGGTCATCGCCAAACAAATCCTGGGGAAAATGGCGTGAGTCTCCTGTCCCTTTCCGCCAACGATCTTCTCGACCGTTTCGGTTCCCAGGACCCGACACCGGGAGGCGGCTCCGCTGCGGCCCTTGCGGGTGCGCTCGCTGCTTCTCTCGTCGAGATGGTGGCGAGGCTTCCCAAGACACGCACGGGCACGCCTGAAGAGCGCGAGAAGCTCGAGGCGGCGAAAGCCTCGGCCGCGAGCGCGGGTGCTCGATTGCGACAACTCGTCGATCTCGACACGGATGCGTACAACGGCGTCACCGCGGCATACCGCATGCCCAAGGCGACCGACGACGAGAAGGCAGCGCGCACCGCGGCCATCGCCAAAGCGATGCGTCAAGCGACCGAAGTGCCTCTCGAGACCTGCGAACGAACCGCCGAGGTGCTGCGCGCCTCCGCCCAGGCTCTCGCCCACGGCAATGCCAATGCGGCCAGCGACGCCCGCACGGCGATGGCTCTTTGTCGCGCCGCCCTCGACGCGGGTGCGGAGAATGTGCGCGCGAACGTCTCCTCGCCATCGATCGCCGCCGAGGCGCCTTTGCTTCTCGCCCGTCTCGAGACTATCCGCGCCCCTCTCGAATCGATGCTCGCAAACCCCAGCCGAAAGTAGGTTTTTGATGAACCGTTCCCCTAGCAGCCCGCGGCGAAAGTCTGCCGGCATTCGACGAACGCTGCATCCCGCCTGGACTTCTTCGCTCAGGAGCCCGAATATTCCCGATATTCGGGCCCTTCGGCTCATCG
>JAYUUU010000492.1:0-8003 GCA_043754395.1 Vicinamibacteria bacterium | reverse complement strand
GAACCTGTCGGCTTTGCGCGCTTCTTTGAGGACGACGTCGAACGCGGGCACGTCCTCGTCCCATTCATAAAGTGTCGCCACCGGGCCGGTTCTCGCGATGGCGCGAGCGTAGAGCTGCCACACCTCATCGATCGCGTGATCCGAGTGGGTGTCGACGATGTGGGTTCCCTTGTTGGTGTGGCCGGCGAGGTGATACTGAACGACGCGGTCGGCGGGAATCGCGTCGATGTACAAGGTCGGATCGAACCGATGATTGAAGGAACTCACATACACGTTGTTCACATCCAGGAGCAGACCGCAGTCGGCTTCCTCAGCGAGACGCGCCAGGAACTCCCATTCCGGCATGGTCGAGTGGGTGAACTCGACATATGAGGAAGGGTTCTCGAGCACGAGCGGTCGCTCCAGGATCTCGGATACCTGCCTCGTACGCTTGATGGTGTGGGCGAGGGCCTCTTCGGTGTAGGGCATCGGCAAAAGGTCGTGAGTGTTGCGGCCAAGCACTCCGGTCCAGCAGAGGTGGTCAGAAACCCAGTGCGCCTTCGTGCGATCGGCGAGGGCCTTGAGCTTCTTGAGGTGCTCACGGTTCAGCGGGTCAGTGCTGCCGATCGACAGCGAGACACCATGGAGCGCTACCGGATAGCGCTCCGCGATCTGGTCCAGAACGAAAGCGGGCCGGCCGCCGGTATCCATGTAGTTCTCGGAAAGCACTTCGAACCAATCGATCTTCGGCCACTTCGACAAGATGTGGGGATAGTGAGCGGTGCGCAGGCCGATTCCGATCCCGAGGTCCTTGAAACCGAAGCGGTTGCCTTTCGGCTTGGGGGTCATGGAGAAATCCAGTGTAGAAGGAAACGGCCGCGGGCAAAAGGCCCCGCGGCCGATCGGAAAAACCGGACGTCGAGGAGTTACGACTTGGGCTTCTCGCCGTGCTTCACGGGAACCGCGCAGCCGCCCTTGCCCTTGCAGGAGTTCTTCCCCGCGCACTTGTTGTCGCCGGACTTGCAGCCGCCCTGGCCCTTGCAGTCGTTCTTGCCCTTGCAGTCGTGCTTCGCGGCAGTGGCGCAGCCGCCCTTGCCCTTGCAGGAGTTCTTGCCCGCACAGCCGCCGTCGCCGGTCTTACAAGCGCCCTGGCCCTTGCATTCGTTCATGCCCTTGCAGGCGTGCTTCGCCTTGTCGCCTGCGGCCGCAGCCTTACCCTTTTCACCGCCGCAACCGTCTTTGCCGCCGCAGGCATGCGCCTTGGCTTTGTCGGCGGTCTTCTTGGTGTCATCCGCGAACACCTTGGTTCCGGCCACGACACCCGCCGCGATACCGGCGATGGCTTTCGTAAAATCTCGACGCTTCATTAGTTCTTAGACTCCTTGGCCCGCAACCGCTTCGAGGCGACTCCCCTGTGTCGCCGGACACGAGCCTTAATAGGGGACCATGGGTGATTTCGGTCCGCAGCCGACCCTCGGCCATCAGACCCATTCTGTTCGATAAGTTTACGGTCGAACTTGGCCCTTTGGATGGCGGCCCGGGCTCGACGGTTTCACTTAGGACCGAGCGAGGCGAGAAAAGGGCGGACCCGCAAGCCCCCAAACCCAAGAAAAAGGCGGAATAAGCGGACCTTTCGTGTTAGGTTTCCAAAAGCCGTCACAATGCCTCCTCTCACCACGGACGCGCTGGTCCTGCGGACGTTTCCGCTGGGGGAAATGAGCGTTGTAGCGGTGCTCCTGACCAGGAGCAAGGGCAAGGTGAGGGCCGTGGCGAAGGGCGCGCGCGGTCCCGGCGACCGTTACCAGTCGTCGCTCCAACCCCTTTCAGAAGTTCGCACTACGTTGTACGGTCGTGAAGGGACGGAGTTGTTCCGTCTCGGCTCGGTCGAGCTTCTCCGTTCCTCGCAACCCCCAAACAGCAACCTCGAAAGTCTCCTCGCGTTGGAATACTGCGCCGAATTGTTCGAAGCCTTCCTGGCCCCCGAGGCGCGGGACGATGATGGCTACCGCCTCGGCCGGTCCTGCGTCACCGCCTTGAAGCAGCGCGGGTCGAACGGGACGGCAGTGATGCGGTACGCGGAGGCCTGGACGCTCAAACTGCATGGCCTTTATCCCTCACTGGTTCGTTGCCTGTCCTGCCGAAAGCCCGTCACCGGGGGGCTTTCGTTCGATCGGACCGCCGAGCGGGTGGTTTGTTCCAACTGTGGCTCGAAGCGTGGGGAGGTCCTCGATGCCGACTCGCGAGCCCTGCTGCGCTCGGCTCTGCGCCTTTCGCCTACGAACTTCGCCGAACGAACCGCGGGGATCGACCTCTCACCGATCTCCAAGTTCCACAAAACTCTGATCGAGAATCATCTGGGCCGGTCGCTCAACTCGTCGCGTGTGATCGAGAGCGTGCTTCGTTCATGAGCCTCAGTTTTTCGGGAATCGTCGCGACGCTGAACAGCTTCTGGGAGAAGCAGGGGTGTCTGATCCAACTCGGCGTCGACACCGAGGTGGGGGCGGGGACCATGCATCCTGAAACCTTCCTCCGTGTTCTCGGGCCCGAGCCCTGGAAGGTCGCGTACGTGCAGCCGTCGCGTCGGCCCACCGACGGGCGTTACGGCGACAATCCGAATCGGCTCTACAAGCACCACCAGTATCAGGTGATCCTGAAGCCGTCACCCGCGAATGTTCAGGACCTGTATCTGGACTCGCTGCGCGCTCTGGGTATCGAACCCGCGGATCACGACGTTCGCTTCGAGGAAGACAACTGGGAATCGCCGGCGCTCGGGGCGTGGGGGATCGGCTGGCAGGTGTTGCTCGACGGCCAGGAGATCACGCAGTTCACGTACTTCCAGCAGGCGGGCGGGATCAATCTTTCGCCGATCTCCGCGGAGATCACCTATGGGCTGGAGCGGATCGCGATGTACCTGCAGGACAAGGCTGATGTCTACGACGTCGAGTGGACCGCAGGCGTTCCGTATCGCGCGGTTCGGCACGAGGAGGAGTTTGAGCTTTCGCGGTACAGCTTCGAACTGGCGGATGTCGATCTGCACATGAAGTTGTTCGAGGGCGCTCTCGGTGAAGCAAAGCGGCTTCTCGAGACGTCGGGCCCGCGTGTGGCGCTTGCCGCGTACGACTGGGTGCTGCGCGCGTCGCACGCCTTCAACGTGCTCGATGCCCGAGGCGGGATTTCTGTGACGCAGCGGGCGTCGATGCTGCTGCAGATCCGCAAGCTCGCGTGTGCGGTCGCGGCCGCTCATGTCGAAGACAGGTGGCCCGCTCCGCCGAAAGACGAGGCCAAACGTGGCTGAGTTTCTTTTTGAGATCGGGTTCGAGGAGATGCCCGCGCCCTGGCTTTCGGGGCTTGCCGATCAGCTTGGTGCGAAGTTCACGGCGCTCGCTGCCGGCGAGCAGCTAGCGCCTGCCGATGTGCGTGTCTTGTGGACGTCGCGGCGGCTGGTCCTCGTCGCCGAGGTGAAGGCTCGACAGGACGATCGGACCGTCGTCGAATGGGGACCTGCCGCGAAGATCGCGAAGGACGCCTCGGGAAATTGGTCGAAGGCAGCTGAAGGTTTCGCGAAGAAGCAGGGCGTGGTGCTCGATGCCCTGAAACTCGCGCCGAAAGTCGAGGGCTCGGCCGATCTTTACGTGAGCGCCGCCAAGGCCATCACGGGCCGGCCGACGAGCGAAGTTCTTGCCGGACTTGTGCCGTCGGTCCTGCGCGGCTTCAACTTCCCGAAGCGGATGAACTGGGACGCGTGGCTCGAGGACGGGCGAGGTGCTTTCGAGTTCGGTCGTCCTATTCAGTGGATCGTGGCGCTTCTTGCGGGCGAGGTCGTGCCCGTGACTATCTACGACGCGGTTGCGGGTGCGAAGGGCGCGCCGCGCGTCGTGAGCGGACGCCGGTCGATGGGGAATCGGTTCTACCCCCGCGGCGCTTCGGATCGCGGTTTCGACGTGCGATCGTTCGCCGAATTGGAGGCGGGTCTCGCGTCGCGTTTCGTGATCCTTGACCCGGCGAAGCGCGCCGAGCGGATTCGCGCGCAGGTTGTGTCTGCGGGCGGAGACGTGAAAGGCGAGGCGGCCCATCTTCTTCACGAGTGGGCGGACCTCGTCGAGTATCCGACGGTGGTGGTCGGGACGATTCCGAAGGAATTCGCGGATCTGCCTGATGAAGTGCTCGAGACGGTCCTGGCGCACCACCAGAAGGCGGTCACGTTGCCACGGGCCAAGGATGGCTCGCCTCGCTTTGCCGCGATTTCCGGCGGCGACGATGCTGCGGCTCCGAATGTGGCGCAGGGTCAGGAGCGTGTCGTCGTCGCTCGTCTGAAGGATGCGCGCTTCTTCTACAACGAAGATCGAAAGCGCACCATCGAGAGCCGTGTCGACGATCTGGCCGCGGTTACCTTTCACAAGGGCCTCGGCAGCTACAAGGACAAGGCGGATCGGATTTCTCTTCTGGCCACCAACCTGGCGGGCCATGCCGGCTTGTCTCCCGAGACCTCGACCGCTGCCGGACGCGCGGCTCGCTTCGCCAAGGCCGACCTCGTCACCCTGATGGTTCGGGAATTCCCGGAGCTGCAAGGCGTCATGGGCGGCCTCTATGCGGGGACTTCAGAGCTCGCGGAGGTGGCCTCCGCAATCCGATGGCACTATCACCCGGTCGCGGTGGAGCGGGAAGCTGCTCCTGCTGGCCGCGTCAACGGCGGAGTCCTCGAGGCGTTCGCGGTGGTGGCCCTTGCCGACAAGATCGACACGCTCGCGGGCTACCTCGGAATCGGCGTCACGCCCTCGGGAAGCAGCGACCCCTACGGCCTGCGTCGCGCCGGTCAGGGCGTCATTCGAATCCTTCTCGATTTCTGGACGGGTCGCGCCCCTGCCCTCGACGATGCCATCAAGGATGTCCATAGGCTCTACGGGCCGGCGCTCACGAAGTCGGCGGACGAACTTCGCGTCGCGATGCGCGCTTTCCTCCTCGATCGCCTTCGCGGCGTGCTCCTGACGCGCCAGGAGGGCGCCGCCGATGAGATCGATGCGGTGCTGAGCGCCCGTGTCGATGCGCTTGATGATGTTCGGTCGGCCGCGAAACGTCTCAGCGCCCTGGCGACGGTTCGGTCCGAACACCGAGACGTGTTCGCCGCCCTCGCGGAGTCTTTCAAGCGCGCCAAGAACATCGTGGGCGAGACGCAACCCGGGGCTGTCGATCAGACCGCATTCGTCGAGGGCGCTGAAGACTTGCTCCATGCCGCGATCGTCAAGGCCGAGTCGACTCCCGCCTCCGATCCGGCCGCGCGGCTTCGCGCGGTCGCCGGTCTTCGCGGTGAAGTCGATGCCTTCTTCAAGGGCGTCATGGTCATGGCCGACGATCCGAAACTCAAGGCCAACCGCCTCGCCCTTCTTTCGAGACTACTGAACCTCGTGTACGAGGTCGCCGATCTTTCCAAGCTGGCCTCGCCCGCGGGCGAGAACGCCGCTTCTTCCTAGGAGATAAAGACAGTGCCCAAGTTCGTCTATTTTTTTGGCGGCGGTAAAGCCGAAGGCCACCGGGACATGAAGGACGCGCTCGGCGGCAAAGGCGCCGGGCTCGCGGAGATGACCAACGCCGGCCTTCCCGTTCCTCCCGGTTTCACCATTTCCACCAAGGCCTGCGCGGTGTTCGAAGAGAACAAGGGCACGCTGACCCCTCAAATCGAGGATGAGATCGCCGAGGCGCTCGCGAAGCTCGAGACCCTGATGGGCAAGTCGCTCGGTCAGGCGACCGACCCGCTGCTCGTCTCCGTGCGCTCGGGCTCGAAGTTCTCGATGCCCGGCATGATGGACACGATCCTGAACCTCGGCCTCAACGACAAGTCGGTGGTGGGTCTCAAGACGAAGACCGGCAACGGCCGTTTCGCCAAGGACTCCTACCGCCGCTTCATCCAGATGTACTCGAACGTGGTCCTGAACATCAACAAAGACCTCTTCGAGCACGAGCTGCACGCGGTGAAGAAGACGGCGAGGGTTCAAGCCGACGTCGACCTCAAGGAAGAACATCTCGACGCCGTGATCGAGAAGTACAAGTCCGTCGTCCTCAAGCAGACCGGGAAGCCGTTTCCGCAAGATCCCAAGGAGCAGCTCTCGGGCGCGCGCGACGCGGTGTTCCGGAGCTGGGGCAATCCCCGCGCGGTCACGTACCGCAAGCTCAACGACATTCCCCACGATCTCGGCACTGCGGTGAACGTTCAATGCATGGTCTTTGGAAACAAGGGAGACAGCTCGGCCACCGGCGTGGGCTTTACCCGGAATCCCTCGACCGGGGCTCGAGAGTTCTACGGGGAGTTCCTGCAAAACGCGCAGGGCGAGGACGTGGTGGCGGGCATCCGCACGCCGCACCCCATCGCCGACCTCCAGCAGCTCATGCCCGCTGCCTACAAGCAGCTCCGTGAGATCACCACGCGCCTCGAACGTCACTACAAGGACATCCAGGACTTCGAGTTCACCATCGAAGAAAACAAGCTCTTCATGCTTCAGACCCGCAACGGCAAACGCACCGGCCTCGCGTCGGTCGTGATCGCCGTCGATCTGGTCGAAGAGGGGATTCTGACCAAGCAGGAAGCGCTGCTCAAGGTCGAGCCTCAGTCGCTCGACCAACTCCTCCACCCTATCTTCGAACCTAAGGAACGCGCGAAGGCGAAGGTCGCCGCGAAGGGCCTGCCTGCCTCGCCGGGCGCTGCGACCGGCGCTGTGGTGTTCACGGCCGATGACGCGGTCGCCTGGGCCAACAAGGGGAAACGTGTGGTCCTCGTACGCATGGAGACGGTTCCAGACGACATCCACGGGATGCACGTTGCGCAGGGCATCCTCACCGCCACGGGCGGCATGACGTCGCACGCCGCGGTGGTCGGCCGGCAGATGGGTAAGCCCTCGGTCGTCGGCTGCTCGGCGCTCTCGATCAGCGCCAAACTGAAGACGATGACGATCGAAGGTCGCGTGGTCCGCGAAGGGGAAGTCATCTCCATTGACGGCTCCACAGGTGAGGTCATCCTGCAGGCGCTGGCCACGTCGCCCTCCGAAGTGCTTCAGGTCGTGAACGGCACCCTCAAGGCTGAGAAATCGCCGACCTATCAGAAGTTCGCGAAGCTGCTTTCGTGGACGGACGACGTGAAGCGCCTCGGCATCCGCGCGAACGCGGACATCCCCAAGGACGCGAAGACCGCCTTCGCGTTTGGCGCGCAGGGCATTGGCCTTTGCCGTACCGAGCACATGTTCTTCGCGACTGAACGCCTCCCCCACGTGGTCGCGATGATTCTCGCGGCTTCGAAGGGTGAGAAGGGCATGGCGGTGATGCGCGGCCTCGAGAAGAAACTCGCGGATGCGAACACGGCACAGAAGAAGAACGTCAAGGCCGAACTCGCTCTCGCGCAGAAGGCGTATGGGCCCGCGATCAAGCAGTACCAGGGGGCGCTCAAGAAGCTCATGCCCATGCAAAAGAGCGACTTTGCCGGCCTCTTCAAGGAGATGAAGGGGTACCCGGTCACCATCCGCACTCTCGATCCGCCTCTGCATGAGTTCCTCCCGAAGCGCGAGGATCTGATGGTGCAGGTGGCGGCGAAGAAGGGAAGTAAGGCCGAGCTTGCGCGTGCAGCGAAGATGCTTCACGAGATCGAAGGGCTGCACGAGTTCAACCCGATGCTCGGTCATCGCGGCTGCCGTCTCGGCATCACGTACCCCGAGATCACGCGCATGCAGGCGCGCGCCATCTTCGAGGCCGCTCTGCAGGTCGCGAAAAAGGGCATCAAGGTTCGTCCCGAGATCATGATCCCGCTCGTCGGCCACGTCGAGGAGCTGAAGCGCCAGAAGGCGATCGTCCTCGAAGAGGCGCATCGCGTGCTGGGTAAGGACTCGGGCGGCGTCGAATACCTGATCGGCACCATGATCGAAGTGCCGCGCGCGGCCGTCACTGCCGACGAGATCGCGAAGGAGGCCGATTTCTTCTCGTTCGGCACCAACGACCTCACCCAGATGGGCTTCGGCCTTTCCCGCGACGACGCGGGCAAGTTC